>CAYRUW010000051.1:0-8873 GCA_964427465.1 uncultured Diaminobutyricimonas sp. | reverse complement strand
CGGCGGTCGCGATGAAGCCGATGGCGCTGATCACCAGGAAACCCGAGATGAAGCCGACTGGGATGATGCACGTGGCGCCCAGACATGTCGCGCGAAACCTGCTCAGCACGCCGCTGCGGGCTGCGACGATCGCCAGCAGGATGAAGCCGATGACGAGGCAGGGGCCGGAGATATTCATGATCGTGCGCGGGATGATCTGCGATTCGTCGAGCATCTGCGCAGCGGCGGCGCGATGCATGGCGGTGTCGGTGAGGTGCGATGCGCCCCAGTAGAGGGATTCGAAGGAGATCGGGCCGCACAGGCCGATGATGGTGAGCACACCGGCGGCTCTGGCAAGTCTGGGGCGTTGGGCGGCGGCCAGCGTTGCGAAGCCGGTGACGGCGACGATCATGGCCATCATCGCCGCCTGGGCCAGCTGCACGCCGACGTCGAAGGCGATCGGATGGGCGACCATGCCGTCCACGAAGTCGCTCCCGAGCGCGTGGTAGCTGGAGATCCCGGCCAGCGTGCCGCCAAGGGCGAGCAGCGGGGCGAGGATCAGGCTGAAACCTGTCGCGAGGCGGCCGGGAAAGCCGCGTGCCAGCAACTCCTGACTCGATTCCGACTCAATTGCTTCGCTCCCCCGGGGAGCGCCCGCAGTCGGCGCCCCGTCCGAGCCGCTTGCTTGTACCTTGCTCATAGCGATACCTCTTTTGGTCATAATTCGCTTCTAATCAATAAGGGTAGGATAAGGATATGGTGCCGTCAAGGCCGTACCGCTCAGAGCATCGACGACGTCAGGCCGAGCAGACGCGAGGCGCGATCCTTCGGTCCGCCCGGGCGCAGTTCGCGACCCGCGGATACGCGGCGACCTCGGTCGGGGACATAGCGGCGGAGGCCGGGGTGTCCGTGCCCACCCTCTACGCGAGCGTCGGAACAAAGGCGCAGCTGGCCCGGAGCCTGGTCGAATTCGTCAACGCGGAGGGCGGCGTTTATGAGAACGACCAGTGGCAGCGTCAGGCTGAGACTGCTGACGAGCTGATCCGCCGGAACATGCACCTCGTCCGGGAGCTCAACGAGAAGTGCGGAGACATCATCCGCGCTCTGCGCTCCGCGGCTCATTCCGAGCCTGAACTAGCCCCGGTCGTCCAGGCCGGGGACGACTACCACCGTGAAGGCGAGTACGCGATTGCCGCCCGCCTGGCCGACATGAACAGCCTCCGCGATGGACTGACTCCGGAACGGGCCGGAGCGGTCCTGACGGTCCTGACGTCCTCGCAGTCGATCGACCAGTTCGTGCGCGAGCACGGCTGGAGCTATCAGGAGGTCGAGGAGTGGCTCGTGCGGACCCTCTCGGACCTGCTGCTCGCGTAGCGCCGCCCTACCGGCGCCCGCGAGTCGGAGCGACGTGGGCGGATTGCCGGCGACCGCGCTGACCCCACACTGCCGCTCGCGGCACTGGCGGCGCTCCTGCTGCTGACGGGTGCAGCTGTGCGTATCCATCGGGGGCTGTTCCGGCCGTCCCGAGGGTCGCTCAGGCGGGGGCCACGAAGATTCGCGCTGCTGTTTTGTGCGGCAGTTCGAGCACGTCGTGCCCGCCGCGGACCCTGGCGAGCACCGAGGAGCCGTGCAGTTCGACGTGCACGATCGCGCCGGGCAGGACTTTGCTGCGCCGGAGCTGCGCCATCGTCGAGGTGTCGGCCTGGAGGGATTCGGCGAACCACAGGATGCGAGCTTCGGCCGACGCGTCGTGGGCGACCGCGAACCGGGTCAGGTTCTCTGCGGCGGTGGACCCGCTGGGCGGCCATTCGGCCGCATCCGGGCCGGGGATCGGGTTGCCGTATGGGGATGGCCCAGGTTCGCCGAGCAGCTTCGCGATCTTGTGCTCGGCCGCGTCGCTCATGACGTGCTCCCAGCGGCAGGCCTCTTCGTGCACGAGCGCCCAGTCCAGGCCGATCTTTTCGGCGAGCAAGCGTTCGGCCAGGCGATGCTTGCGGAGCACGGAGAGCGCTCGCCGGCGCCCTTCGCCGGTGAGTTCGAGCCGGCGGTCGTCCGGCGCGATGCCGATCAGGCCGTCTCGTTGCATGCGGGCGACGGTGCCCGATACGGTCGGCGGCGCGTGGTCCAGCCGCTCTGCGACTCGGGCTCGCAAGGGCACGATGCCTTCCTCTTCGAGTTCGAGCACGACTTTGAGGTACATCTCGGTCGTGTCGATGAGATCGTCCACTGGCCGGCACCTCCCGCTCGGGTTCGGGGCGCTTCCGGCGGGCATACGCACGGGCGCCCTTGCAAGGCTAACCCCAGCGTGAGGCCAGCATCGTCTCGTGCCGGCTGGCGACCGCTGAGACTCGTCTGCGAGTTCTCGATGGCCGACGTGCAGGTTCTTGACCGTGGGCGGGTCCCGCGCTAATGTACAACCAAATGGTTGTAGATGCAGCTGCGCAAGCGGACCTCACCGACGACGAGGTGGACCGGATTTTCCGGGCACTCGCCGACGCAACGCGTCGTGACATCGTCCGACGGACCCTCGCCGGGCAAGCCACGATCTCTCAACTGGCCGCCGCCTACGACATGTCGTTCGCCGCAGTGCAGAAGCACATCGCTGTTCTGGAAGGGGCAGGCCTGGTGAACAAGCAACCGCAGGGCCGCGAGCGTCTGGTTCGCGGCAATCCCGAGATCATCCGGCGGGCGCAACGCCTGCTCGACGACTATGAGCAGATCTGGCGGGCGCGGGTGGCGCGCCTGGATGCGCTGCTCGCCGACGACGGAACACACTAGAGAAAGGCACCGCCATGCCCGTCACCACAGTGCAAAAGGACCCCGAGGCGCTCACCATGACCGTCGTTGCCGACTTCGGCGTCCCGGTGCGGCGGCTCTGGGATGCCTACGCCGACCCGCGTCAGATCGAGAAGTTCTGGGGACCGCCGGAGTGGCCGGCGACGTTCACGAGGCACGACATGATGCCCGGAGGCCGGTCCGACTACGCCATGACGGGCCCCGACGGCGAGACGTCGCGCGGCTACTGGGAGTTCGTCGCAGTCGATGCTCCGCGCTCCTTCGAAGTGCGCGACGGCTTCGCCAACGCCGACGGCTCGCCCAACAAGGACATGCCCGCGATCCGCATGGTCTTCGTCTTCGAAGACACCCCCGAAGGCTCGCGCGTGACCACGACGAGTTACTTCAATTCGCTCAACGAACTGGAGCAACTCATCGAGCTGGGGATGCAAGAAGGCATGCTCGCCGCGATGGGCCAGATCGACCAAGTGGTTAGCGATCTCGCATCCTTCGCCGCTGATCGCGCGACCGAGCCCCAGATCCTCAGCGACACGCAAGTGCGCGTCAGCCGGGTGATCCGCGGTTCTGTGGAGCAAGTGTGGCAGGCGCACCACGACGCCGAACTGCTGCGACGCTGGCTGCTCGGCCCGGACGGGTGGACCATGCCAGTGTGCGAGGTGCCCGAGGCCGTCGGCTACACATATCGGTACGAGTGGGAGCGAGAGGATGGCGGGGACCGGTTCGGGTTCACCGGCGAACTACTCGAATCCCAGCCTCCGAATCGTGAGGTAACGACCGAGCAGATGATCGGCCTTGAGGGGCCGGGTACCGTGAACGAGCTCACGCTCACCCCGGTAGAAGGCGGCACGTTGTTGTCGCTCGTGATCACCTACCCGAGCGCCGAAGTCCGCGACATGGTGCTGGCCACGGGCATGACCGACGGCATGGAAGCCAGCTACGCCCGACTCGAATCGCAAGTGCTAACGCCGGCCTGAGCCAAACCAGCAGTGGATTGACCCCGCGGGCGGCTGCCTCGCGTCGCCGCCCGCGGGCAGGGTTCGCTCGGCAACTCTTGCCCGAGCCCCGTGTTCGATCCGTGGGCGCGGTCGCATCGTCGCGGGCGGCTTCCGAGTGCCCCGATAAGTGACGGCACGCGCGCCCCTCGCCGTGCTTGTGCCGTTCGTCACTCGTGGCGGCGGGGCGGGAGAACGGTTTCCTTCCGGTCTGATAGAAATGTAGTTCTCCCTATGTCTGATGCGCCCTCGTCCTCCCCGTCCGAGCTGGAGCGCGGACGGTGGCGGGCGTTCGCAGTGTGCATCGGCGTCGCGTCGCTCAACATGCTCGACCTGTCGAAGGTCAACGTGGGGTTGCCGCCGATCGAGCAAGCGCTCGGTTCCGGTCCGACCGAACTGCAGCTGATCGTCGCGGGCTTTGCGCTCGCCTTCGGTCTCGCACTCGTGCCCGCCGGCCGCTTCGGCGACGTGCACTCCCGCAAGACGATGTTCGTGGTCGCACTCGTGCTGTTCACGCTCGCGAGCCTCGTGTGCGCACTCGCTCCGAACACGACGGTGCTGATCGTCGGGCGCATCCTGCAAGGCATCGCGGCCGGCATCCAGACACCGCAAGTGCTCGGGATGATCCAGCAGCTTTTCCAAGGTCCGGAGCGGGGGCGGGCGTTCGGCTGGTTCGGGGCGGCGATCAGCATCTCCACGGCGTTCGGGCCGACCCTAGGTGGCCTGCTCATCGCTCTCGGCGGACCGGTGGACGGCTGGCGGTTGTTGTTCTGGATGAACATCCCGCTCGGTGTCGCCGCGCTCTTTCTCGCGATACGGCTGCTGCCATCCCGGCAGTTGCACGAACGCGCGCACACCGAACTCGATCTGTTCGGAATCCTGTTGCTTGGTGTCGCGACCCTCGCACTCATGCTCCCGTTCGTGCTAACGACAGGTGCGAACAGCGACGATCCCGCCCGGTGGTATTGGCTCGTGGTGTTCGCTCTCGCGCTTGCTGCGTTCATATGGTGGGAACGCAACTACCAGGCGCGCGGCAAACTGCCTGTGCTCAACGCGCAATTGCTGGGTCTGCGCTCGTACCGGAACGGGCTCATGATCGCGACCATGTGGTTCGCCGCCATGCCGGCGACCTTCCTGATCGGCACGCTCTTCCTGCAGATCGGGCTTGGGCTCGAAGCCGTGTTCGCGGGCATGGTGAGTATCACCTTCGCACTCGCTTCCGCGGTCACCTCATGGATCGGCGGCCACCTCGTCTACCGGATGGGCCGCTTGCTCGTGGTGATCGGCCTTGTCGTCTCGATCGTCGGTACAGCGCTGGTCGTGGTCGCGGCTGTGCTGTCCCCGCCCGAACTCGCGCCTTGGCTCATGGCGCTCGCACTTGGGGTGGCCGGCGCCGGGGGAGGCCTGGTCATTTCGCCCAACCAGACTCTGACCCTCTCCGAAGTCCCCGTCGCGCAAGGCGGTGTCGCAGGCTCGCTCACCCAGGTCGGCCAGCGCGTCGGGATGGCCGTCGGACTCGCTGCGGCCACGGCCGTGTTCTTCGCCACGATCTACCGCGAAGAGGGCGAAATGGCGCACTTGACGGTGTATCACGACGCGTTCCGCGATGGAACCCTGGTCTGCATCGGCCTTATGACACTTGCGCTCGTGGTCGCGCTATTCGACCTCCGCCAGCGTCGCGCGCGGCGCCGGATTCGCGGTCGCACCGGCTAGTGGTCCGGCGCCAGAGGCGAACTTGGTGCAGTGCAGGCTTTGCTGCTCTCGTTTCTCAACGGTCTCGCGCTTGACCTGGTTCCGCTCGTGCGCATCAATCGCGCAGGAATCGTTCCACCTCGGCCAATGCCGGAATGCTCGAGGATGCGCCGGGCTTGGTCACCGCCAGGGCGCCCGCTGCCATGCCACGGCGCACGGCATCCTTGAGAGCCACGCCCTGTGCGAGAGCGGCCGCCAGATAGCCGGCAAAGGCGTCGCCGGCAGCGGTCGTGTCGACCGCCGTAACCGAGCGGCTGGGGCGGATGGTTTGATGGTCGTCGGCGGTCACGACCACTACGCCGTCTTCGGCGCACGTGACGATCGCGGTCCGCGTGCCCCTCGAGGTGAACCACCGGCCGGCCAAGATCGCGCTGGCTTCGTCGGTCACCTCGATCCCGGTGAGTTCGGCAGCCTCGGTCTCGTTGGGCGTGACAATGTCGACGTGCTGCCAAACGTGCTCGGGAAGCTCGGCCGCAGGTGCCGGGTCGAGGATCACGACGAGCCCGGATTCCCGGCCCCGGCGCAGCACGAACTCGGTCACCTCCAGCGGGGTTTCGAGCTGGGTGAGCAGCACGCTGCAGTTCTTGCTCGCGACTGCGATCGCGTCGTCGACCATGTCGATTGTCAGCGACGCGTTCGCGTTGGGGATGACGACGATATCGTTCTCCCCGGTGCTGCTGACCCGGATGTGGGCGAGGCCGGTCGGGCCGTCGACTTGACGCAAGTGCGTGAGGTCGACACCGTGCGATTCGAGACCGCCCACGACCATGTCGCGGAACATGTCGCGGCCTACGCAGCCCACGAGATAGGTGGGCGCGCCCGCGCGCGCGGAGGCGATCGCCTGGTTCGAGCCTTTGCCTCCGGGCACTACGCTCGAGGTCTCGCCGAGCACGGTCTCGCCCGGCCGTGGAGCGCGGGAGGTGAACACCGTCACGTCGACGGTCGCGCTGCCGACCACGAGCGTGCCGCTCCGGTCGCCGCCGCTGCCGGGGTTCTGGTCGAACTTCGTCATAGGTCCGGGCCTTTCGCTGGTGTCGGTTCTTCTGTCGCTTCCGGGATCTCCAGGTAGCTGTTGTCGGACGGCTCTTCGCATCCGCACGAACCGCGCCTGACAAGCCGCACGGGTAGAACGGTGGCGGCGGCGATCCGTTCGGGATCTTCGATGCGCTCGAGCAAGCGCTCTACTCCGGCACGGCCGATCTCGGCGAACGGCTGGGCCATCGTCGTCAGACCAGGCGTCACATAGGCGCCAGCGGGTATCCCGTCGAATGACACGATTGCGATGTCTTCGGGGCATCGGTAGCCGAGATCTTTGAGCGCCCGGAGAACGCCCAGGGCCTGCTCGTCGCTCGCGCAGAAGATGGCGTCCAGCCTCCTCGATTCGAGTAGCCGCGTGGCATCCCGGTACCCGGCAGCGCGGTGGAAGACCGAGTGCAGTTCCATGCGGTCTTCGACTCGCACGCCGCGATCGTTGAGCGCCGCGCGCCAACCCGCCGCGCGTTCGAACGCAGAGCGGACGTTGGCCGGACCCGCGATGCACCCGATGACCCGGCGGCCATGATCGAGCAAGTGACTGGTAGCTGCATACGCGCCATCTCGGTTGGCGACCATCACGCTCGGCACGTCATCGCGGCCGGGCACGTAGCGGTCGATCGCGACCCACGGCAGGTTCCACTTCTCGAGCTCGCCAAAGCCATCGGCTTGCGAGTGCGCCGGCATGAGGATAAGGCCGTCCACTTGCCGCTCGATGAAGGAGTGGATGTACTGCTCCTGCCGCGCGCCGTCTTCGCCGGAGTCGCCGACCATGAGCGCGTATCCGGCCTTGAATGCCTCCTGCTGCACCGATCGCACGAGTTCGGAGACGAATGGATTTGCCATGTTCGGCACGATCAGTCCGAGGGTCATGGTGCGCCGCATCCGCAAGGATCTCGCGACGTTGTTGGGCCGGTAGCCCAGCTCTCGGACGGCTTTCAGTACGCGCTCGCTCGCTTCGGGCGAGACTCTGCGCGGGCCCCCGTTGAGCACATAACTGACGACGGCCGGTGAGACGCCGGCTCGCTCCGCGACGTCCTTTCGGCGCGCCGCGGGCGGATTCTCGACGTCGGGAATCAACACGTGTTGATTATAGCTACTTGGGTGGTATCCGCTATTTGATCGGCTTGAGCACGCAGAGTTGACAATCGCAGGCCCCCATGATCAACTCGTGTTGCTAATTCCACGACGAGGTGACACCAGTGATCGATCGGCACGGCCGACCAGACCCCTTCTGCTTCAGACTCGCCACGGCCGTCGCCGGCCGCGGCCGCACTTTTCGCGCCGGCATTGCGGTGAAGGCGGCGTGAGACACATGCAGAACCTGATCCTCGATGTGGATACAGGCGTCGACGACGCCCTGGCGCTCACGCTCGCGGCACGGCATCCGCACGTGCGGTTGCTGGCGGTCACTTGCGTTGCTGGCAACACGAACGTCGACCAAGTGGTCCGGAATACTCTTGCCGTGCTCACCGCGGTCGGCGCAGAGAACGTTCCGGTCGCACGAGGTGCCGAGCGCCCCCTGCTCGAGGCGCCACGGGATGCGAGCCACGTACACGGCAAGAACGGTCTGGCGGATATCGACATGCCCGAGCCCAAGCGAACGGCGGTCGAGTCGCATGCGATCGAACTGCTTCGCAGCACGATCCTGGCAAGTCCCGTGCCGGTCACTATCGTGCCGGTAGGCCCGCTCACCAACATCGCGCTGCTGCTGCGAACCCATCCCGAGGTGCAGCAAGGAATCGAGCGCATCGTGCTCATGGGCGGTTCGGCCTCATCCGGCAACGCGACCCCGGTCGCCGAGTTCAACATCTGGCACGACCCGGAGGCGGCGGCGATCGTGTTCGGCAGCGACGTTCCGATCACCATGTACGGGCTCGACGTTTTCATGCAGCTCGCGCTCAGCGAAGACGAGGTCGACCAGCTCGGCGAGCGCGACGACCCTGGTGCCGATCTTGTGCACCGCTTGCTGAAGAACCGGCCGTACCACTACACGGGGCCGGTCAAGCGGATGCGGCTGGGCGACGCGGGCGCCGTCTGCGCCGCGATCGACCCGGATGGGATAGGCACCCGCTCGGTGCCGGTGAAGGTCGTGCTCGACGGGCTCGCCCGGGGTCAGACCCTCGTGGACCTCAGAGGGCACGCAGGTGAGTCCGATCTGCTTGGCGCCCAGTGGGGCAGGCGCATCGAGGTCGCGCTGGAGATCGACGCGGAGCGATACCGGCGGCTGTTCCTGGAGCACGCCTGCGGCGGCTTGCTCTGACCGTGGCGTGAGTCGACGCCGGCTCGGGCCGGATCGGATACGTCACCCGGCCAGCGTCC
>CAYRUW010000050.1:0-8914 GCA_964427465.1 uncultured Diaminobutyricimonas sp. | reverse complement strand
TTCACTGGACCCCCAAGTACGCCTCGATGACGCGTTCGTCTGTGCTGACCGCGGAAGGCGGGCCTTCGGCGATAACCGCACCATGGTCGAGCACCACGATCCGATCTGCTGCGTTCATCACGACCGACATGTTGTGCTCGATGATGACGACCGCGAGGCCGCGCTCACGCAGAGTCCGCACGTATTCGACGATCTCGTTCGCCTCGCCGTGAGTGAGGCCCGCACATGGTTCGTCGAGCAACAGCACGCGCGGCTGCAGCGCGAGCGCGCGTGCGATCTCAAGTCGGCGCTGCACGCCGTATGGCAGCTCGGATGCGAGCTCCTTCTCTTGCGGCAGCAGGCCGACGTCGTCGAGCAGGGCACGCGCATCCGCCACGAGCTGATTCGACCGCCACGGGCGGAGCAGCCCGAACACGCTGGATGCCGACGAACTCAGAACGGCGGTCACATTCTCGAGCACGGTCAGCGAGGGAAACAGCCTGCACGTCTGGAACGTGCGGCCGAGGCCCATCCGGCTCTCGGCGAGCGGGTGTCGGCACGCCGTCCGCCGATGAGCACCTCGCCGCTTTCGACGGGAACCAGGCCCGAGCACACGCCGAACATGGTGCTCTTGCCGGCACCGTTCGGACCGATCAGGCCTACGATCTCGGATTGGTCCACCGAGAAGCTGACGTTGCTCAGGGCTTTCAGTCCGCCGAAACTGACCGAGACGTTTCGGGCTTCCAGAAGCGCTGCCATCGCTATCGCCTCCTTCGACTGATTAGCTGCTTGACGCTCGAGAGTCCGGAGCGGCCGAAACCGCGGGAGCCGAACAATCCGCCGGGGAGCACGATGAGCACGACCACGAGGATCACGCCGAAGATGGTCAGCCGGTAGTCGGCGAGCGAGCGCAGCATCTCAGGCAGCAGCGCGAGGATGACCGCACCGACGACAGCGCCCGTGAGCGAGCCCAGGCCGCCGATCACCACCATGGCGAGGATCATGATCGAGAAGTCGAGGGCGAACGACTCCGGCCCGACGAAGCCGAGGGTGTATGCGAAGAGCGAGCCGCCGAGACCGGTGAGCGCCGCCCCGATCGCGAAAGCCGAGAGCTTGAGCCCGCCGACGTTCATGCCCATCGTGGCCGCGGCGAGTTCGTCGTCGCGCACGGAGCGCCATCTCAGTCCCAGCCGGGAACGCGACAGCGCGATGACTCCGAGGATCACGAGCACCGTCACTACGAGCACGAACAGCGTGTAGCCTTCGAGCCCGAACTGGATCCCGCCGATTCCCGGTAGGGGGATGCCCGGGATGCCCAAGGCACCTCCGACGAATGGCAATCGGGACGCAAGGGAATAGACGATGATCGAGAACCCTAATGTCACGATCGCTAAGAAGTCTTCGCGCACCCGCAGGCTCGGAAGTCCCACGAGGATGCCCGCGAGCCCGGCCACGAGAATGCTCGCCAGCAGCACGGCCAGCATCGGCCAGTCCAGCCGGGTCGTCAGCAGCGCCGTCGTGTACGCGCCGGTCGCCGCGAACGCACCGGATGCGATCGAGATCTGACCGGCGAAGCCCAGGGTCACCTGGAGGCTAACGGCGATCACGACGTAGATGCAGACCAATTGCACGACGGTCAGTTCATAACCAGATAGGAACATCACACCTTCTCCAGCCGTCGAGCACCGAACAGTCCCTGGGGTCGCAGCAGCAGCACGGCGACGAGGAAGATGAACGCCACGCCGTCTTGTCCGATCGGCAACTGGAACATCCCCACGGCGACGGCCTCGGTCACGCCGAGCAGCAAGCTCGCCACGACCGCCCCGCTCACCGAACCCAAGCCGCCGACGACCACGACTGCGAGCGCACGGAGCGTGTAGTCCAGGCCCATCGTCGGATAGACGGTGCTGTAGAGGTGTGCTACGAGGATGCCGGCCACACCGGCCAGGATCGACGCGAGCAGGAACGTGAACGAGACGATTCCGTTGACATTGATCCCGGCAGCGGCCGACATGTCACGCCGATCTGCAACGGCGCGGATGCGCAGACCGAACGGCGTGCGCCGCAGCAGCAGCACCACTCCGACGATCAGGATCGCGCACACGACGACCACGAGGATCTGCGGCTCGGTGACCCGCAACGGGCCGAGCTGGATGCTCGCCGTCGAGCCCGCATTGCCGAACGGCAGTGCATACGGACCGGCCAGGTTCTTCACCGTGTCCTGGAGGATGAAGTAGACGCCCAGTCCTGCGATCAGCGGGGCGATCGGCTTCGCGTTCAGCAGCGGGCGGTAGATCAGCCGTTCGATCAGCACGCCGAGCACCGCAGCCGCGGCGATCCCGATCGCGATCGCGATCGGCGGGATCACCACGTGCGAGTTGAGCAGGCTCGCTGCCACGTATGCCGCGAGGGCATACGTGGCAGCGTGCGCAAGGTGGATGACCCGAAGCACCCCGTAGACCAAGGTCAGTCCGAGTGCTATCAGCGCATACACCAGACCGATGATCAGCCCGTTCAGCACTTGCTGCGATAGCAGGGCAAGCACGGCTAGCTGTTACCGATCTCGACCTGGCCGACGACCTTGACTTCGCCGTCGTCCACCTGGTTCAGGAAGAGCGCGCGCCGCACCTCGCGGTCCGCGGTGAACTCGATCTTGCCGGTGAGACCCGTGAGCGACGTCGCCTGCATGGCTTCGGCGATCGCGGCACCCTCGGTGCTGCCCGCACGCTCGATCGCATCCGCGATCACGAGCACGCAGTCGTACACCGAAGCGGAGATCGAGTCGGGGGCGTTGCCCGTCTTCTCGGTGTACGCCTCGATGAACTCGCCCACCTCGGCGTTGCTGCTGTCCGAAGTGAAGTTCGAGATGAAGGTGACACCGTTGGCGGCATCGCCTGCGAGCTCCAGGAACAGCGGCGAGTCGAATCCACCACCGAAGATCGGCACGTCCAGACCGGCCGAGCGTGCCTGCTTGGCGATCTGTGCTGCTTCGGAGTAGTAGGCGGCGATGAACAGGCTGTCCGGGTTCGCGGCCTTGATCGTGGTCAGCGAAGCCGAGAAGTCGGTCGCGCCGACCTGCTCTGCACGCTGCGCCACGACCTCGCCGCCGTTCGCCTCGAAGGACTCGACGAAGGCTCCGGCCAGGCTCGTGCCGAAGTCGTTGTCGAGGTTCAGCACACCCACCGACGAGACGCCCATCTCTTGAATCGCGTATTCGGCGAGCGCTTCGCCTTCGACGTCGGCGACGGGCCAGATGCGGTAGATCATGTCACCGGTCTTGGTGACGTCCGGGTGCACCGAGTACGCGGTCACCATCGGCACGCTCTGCCGCTGGTAGACGCTCGCGCTCGTCACGCTCGGTCCCGAGTAGGAGGCGCCGACTACGGCTACCGCGCCGCTCGAGATCAGGTCCTGCGCGACGATTGAACCTTCTGCCGCGCTTGCCTGGTCGTCGCCCACCTCGAGCTTGAGCTGACGGCCGAGTACGCCGCCGTTGGCGTTGATCTCGGCGATGGCCATTTCGGCCCCCGCCACGGCGCTTGCACCGTCGGCCGCCGCAAAGCCAGAGATCGGCGCCTCTATGCCGATCACGATGTCTTCACCGGAGGAACCGGTTCCGGGGTCCTCGGTTCCGCCACCGGAACTGCAGGCGGAGGCGAGCAAGGCGATGCCCGCGATTGCTCCAATAGCTCCGATTGGTCGCATGGGAGTTCCTTTCTCCATTGAGTGTTATCCGAGTGTTCGGTCGGCCGCCGGATCAAGCAAGCCGCTTCTTGCAGAATGAGAAAACGGCCGATTGCACGCCCGGGTGCCGACTCTCGAGAAGCTCCTGCCGCCCGACGGCGTCCATCCCGGGCACGAGCGCAAAAGCAGCACTTCGAATCGATGTGGGTAGTCTGACCTCCCAAACAGGGACTACCGGCATCGACAGGAAGACCATGACCGCCTCGCTTCGTAACTACCTCTCGCTTCTCGAATCTCGCGACGAGCTCAACACCATCCCCGAACCGGTGGACCTCGAGTTCGACGTCGCGGCAGTTCTCAGCCTGACCGACAGCGGACCGGCCGTGAAATTCGACCAGCCGTCCGGCGCAGAACTGGCGGTCGTGGGCAATGTCGTCAACAGCAGGGCGCGGATCGCCCTGGCTCTCGGGGTCGGCGAGGAGGCGATCACGGATGCGCTGCTCGACTCGATCGCGCGGCCCATCCCGACCCGCACGCTCCCGGCGGGCGCTTGCCAGCAAGTGGTCGAGAAAGCCGATCTGGGTGCCCTGCCGGCACCCCGCTTCTTCGCCCAGGAGACCGGGGCGTACATCACCGCGGGCGTCGTGATCGCCACGGATGTGCTCACCGGCGAGCGCAACATGTCGTTCGCCCGGTTCAAGTTGCTCGACGGGCAGCGGGCGATGCTCGGCGTCTCACCCAACCACCATCTGGGCAAAATGGCCCAGCGCGCTGCTGCAGCCGGCCAGGACCTGCCGATCGCGGTGGCGATCGGGGTGCATCCGGCGATCATGCTTGCTGGGTGTCTGTACCTCGGCTTCGGCGATGACGAACTCGAATGCGCGGGGCGCCTGCTCGGCGAGCCGGTCGACGTGGTGCGAGCGACGGCATCGGCGAATCTGGTTCCCGCCGACGCGGAGCTCGTGCTGGAAGGCGTGGTCAAACCGGAGCAGCGGATCGCCGAGGGCCTGGTCTCGGAGTTCCACGGCCGTTACCACGACTACGGCGAGGGCTACCTCGTGGAGTTCAGCACGCTCACGCGGCGATCCGACGCGATGTTCCAGGTCGTGATGCCGGGTCTGCACCAGGAGCACGTGCTGCTCGGCGCGGTCTCGATCGCGGCGAGTCTGCGGGCCGACCTCCAGCGCGTGACCTCGAACGTCGTGGACGTCGCCGTGCCCGACACCGGGGCGGGCCGGACCACCGCGGTGGTGTCGGTTCGCGACATCCAGCCCGGCCAGGCGCGCCAGATCATGATGGCGTGCTTCTCCGCCGTCTCGCTCATCAAGCAGGTGGTCGTCGTCGACGACCGCATCGACGTGTGGAACGCCGACGCGGTCGAGTGGGCGCGGGTGTTCTGTGCCCGGCCGGAACGCGACTACCTCATCGTGCCGGGTGCGCGCACGGATCGGTCCGATCCGCTCGAGCAGAACCTGACCATCGGCAAGCTCGGGGTCGACGCAACGCAAAAGCCGGGCGATCGGGCCGTCGGCTGGGATTTCGCGCGCGTGCCCGACGAGGCCGCGGAACGCGCGGCCGGGCTGCTTGCGCGATCCGGCATCGAACCCAGCCGGTCGCGTCTGCTCGAGGGAATCCGATACCCCGGCGCGACGTGATCCGCGCCTCAGCGGTGCGCCGGTCCGGCATTCTCATCGTGCGGGAAACCGATGGTCCTGCCGTGCTCGGCGTCTCTATAGTCCAACCATGTCAGACCCCAGTCCAGAACCACCCGTGAACCTTGTCGTGGCCGGCCGGCTGTGCCGTGCCGACGGAACATGGGGGTCCGGCGAGGTCTGGGTTTCGGGCGAGCGAATCGTGGCCGTGCACGATTCGCCTCAGCATTCGCAGGCGACCGCGAACGCCCGTCGCATCGACGTGGGCGACGACTTCGTGCTGCCCGGCGCCGTCGACGCGCACGTGCACTCCCTCTCGCACCAAGGCGAGGGGGTCAAGGCCGCGACGACTGCGGCCGCAGCGGGCGGCGTGACGAGCATCGTCGAGATGCCTTTCGATGCGGCCGGGCCGATCAACAATCGCGACCGGCTGCTGGCCAAGCAAGAACTCGTGAACGATGAGGCCGCGATCGACGTCGCGTTGCTCGGTACGCTCTCCCCCGACGGCGGATGGCGCGAGGCCGAGACCCTTGCCGAGAACGGCGTGGCCGGCTTCAAAGTCTCGCTGTTCTTGACCGATCCGCAACGGTTCCCCCGGATCGACGACTACGAACTGCTCAACGTCATGAAAGCGGTGGCGGAAACGGGTGGCACCCTGTGCACCCACGCCGAGAACAACGAGATCGTCAAAGCGCTGCTTGCGGCGGAGACGGCGGCAGGCTCGACCGATGTACGCGCGCATGCACGCACCCGGCCGCCGGTCTCAGAGACCCTCGGCGTGCTCACGGCTCTCGAAGTGGCGGCGACCCAGGGCACCTCGCTCCACGTCTGCCATTTGTCGCTCCCGCGCAGCATCGACCTGGTCTCGTGGTACCAGTCGCAAGGGGTCGACGTGACGCTCGAGACGTGCCCCCACTATCTGACCTTCACCGACGACGATCTCGAGTCGCAAAAGGGCAGACTGAAGATCAACCCTCCCTTGCGCACCAAGTCGGACCGGGACGGCGTGTGGAATCGCCTGGAGTCGGGAAACGTCACGATCGTCTCCTCCGACCATGCGCCTTGGCCAGCCGATCTCAAAGATCGCGAACGTATACTCGACAACCACTCCGGCGTTCCCGGTGTCGAGACCCTCGTCGCCGCCGCGCTTGGCGCAGCGATTCGCCGGAGTCCGGATCTGAGCACCCTCGAGACCGTAGTCGACTCGCTGACCATCGCACCCGCGAAGCGTTTCGGCCTGGACCGCCGCAAGGGTTCGCTCGACGCAGGAAAGGACGCGGACATCATGATCTTCTCGCCCGATGCGAAGGTCGCCGTGGACGGCAAGGCGCTGCACTCCAATGCAGGCTGGAGCCCCTACGACGGGATGGCACTCGGCGGCAGCGTCACCACCACGATCTCCCGCGGCCAGATCGTCTGGACGAGCGACGCGGGCATCCAGGCACCGGCCGGTCGCGGACGTCTGCTCAGCCCTTCGGATTAGAGCCCGGCGGTGTCGAAGATGGCAGCCTCGTCGGGAAACAGCTCGCTCAGCCGCGGACTGGACATTCTCAGTCTCGTCCAGGAGACCGGGCGCGTGCGTCCCGCCGAGGTGAGCCGCCGGCTCGGCGTTCCGCTCTCGACCGTCTACCGCTATCTGGGAACGCTTCGCGACTCTGGCTTCATCGTCGACGTCGACGGTCATGTGATGCCGAGCGCCCGGCTCGCCGAGACCGGCGAAGAGTCGGAGCACCTGGTGCACTATGCCGAACCAGTGCTGCGCCGGTTGCGCGACCGGAGCATGATGACCGTGATCCTGGCCGTGCGCATCCACACGGCCGCTGTATGCCTTGAGGCCGCGTTCGCCCACCCCAAGCACAAGATCTCGTTCCAACGAGGTCAAGTGCGGGCGCTCAACGCCGGCGGCAGCGCGCTCCCGTTGCTCGCGTTCGCCCCGAAATCGGTCCGACGCGAGATCCTCGAAGGCGGGCTGCGCCCTTACACGGCTGCGACCCCGACTCGCGCGGAGCTGGAACGCGAGATCGATCGCGTACGCGCGACCGGATACTCCGTGTCGTACGGACACCTCACCCCGGGCATGGCGGCCGTGGGGGTGCCGGTCATCGTCGACGGCCGGTGCCTGTGCTCGATCTCCATGGTCGGCGAAGCGCCGTTGGCGATGCCGATCGGCAGCGCGGTGCAATTGCTGCGGGAAGGCGCGAGCGAACTGCTCGCGCGAATGCCCTCGGAGTCGGCGAGAGAAGCATGGTTGAGTCCAGAAGAGTGACGAAGGTGAGAATTTGAGCAACACCCCCGATATCGACGCACTGCGCCCGGATGCCGAGCGTATCGACACCGACCTCTCGAAGCTGTCGGAGTTCACCGAGGCAGACCAGCCCGGCTGGACGCGCCGGGTGTTCTCCGACGCATACCGCGCCTCGCGCGAGTGGGTACGAGACCGGATGCTCGAAGCTGGACTCGAGACCCGGATCGACGCCGCCGGGAACGTCGTCGGCCGACTGCCTGGACGCGATTCTTCGCTGCCGGCACTCATGACCGGATCGCACACCGACACGGTGCACGGCGGCGGTCGCTTCGACGGCATGGTCGGCGTGATCGGCGCGATCGAGACCGCCCGCGTCTTGCGCGAGGCAGGAGTCGAACTCGAACGCGATCTGATCGTGGTCGATTTTCTGGGCGAGGAGGCCAACCCGTTCGGGATCTCGTGCCTGGGCTCACGAGCGATCGCGGGCGTGCTGACGAAAGAGCATCTGGACCGCGAAGACGAAAAGGGCAGGCGGCTGGGCGATGTCATGGCCGAGTTTGGGCTGGACCCCGAACACGCGATCCGGCAAGCACTCGCCCCGGGTTCGCTGCACGGCTATGTTGAGCTGCACATCGAGCAAGGGCCCCTGCTCGAGGCCAAGAGCACACCTATTGGCGTGGTCACTGCGATCGCGGGCATCGATCGGCTCTTCGCGAGCTTCAATGGCCGGGCCGACCACGCCGGAACGATGCCCATGTCGGGCAGGCACGATGCGCTGGTTGCCGCCGCCGAGGCGATCGTCGCGATCGAACGCGAAGCGTGCGGAGCGCCGGTTCACGGCGTAGCCACGACCGGCCGCATCGAGTCTTCGCCGGGCGCGTTCAATGTCGTTCCCGACGAGGCCAGCATCTGGGCGGAGATGCGCAGCATCGACGCCGACTGGCTGCACGGCGCTAAGCGCCGGGTCGCCGAGAGCATCGCGGCAGCAGCGGCGGAACGCGGTGTCGAGAGCATGCTCGAGTGGCTGAGCGACCAGGACCCCGTGCACGCGGACAAGGCGGTGCAGGATCACATCGCGGCGGCTTCCGGGGCACTGGGCCTGGACTGGGAGGCGGTGCCGAGCGGTGCCGGCCATGACGCGGCGCACATGGTGCATCTCGGCCCGATGGGGATGATCTTCGTGCCATCGGTCGGCGGCCGCAGCCATGTTCCCGAAGAGTTCACCGAGATCGGCGACATCGTGGCAGGAACGCGGGTTCTCGCGTCGACCCTCGTCGCCATGGACCGGGTGGAGCGGATCGACCGATAGCGTCGCTCACCGGAAAGGTCAGCAGGTAGGCCCGGCATCTGCCGC
>CAYRUW010000049.1:0-9208 GCA_964427465.1 uncultured Diaminobutyricimonas sp. | reverse complement strand
TCGCCGGGGGCCGGCGAAATAGCCGCCTAGCTGCGCGTCCAGCAGATCGCGTAGCAGCCGTCCCTCGAGAACGCGGAGCGGCTCTGCACCGCGATCTTCCCCGGCTCGCAGTAGTAGTTGCCCGCTGTCAGTTCCACTAACTTTCCGTCGATGCGACATGTCAGGTCGCCGGACAGTACGAAGAACTCAAGACCGGCAAGTTCGAACTCGAACGCACGGACCTCGCCCCGCCAGCCTCCAGGCACTGTGAGCATCCATGTGCTCCAGCCGTCGGGACCGCCCGAGAGCAGTGTCTGGGCGAACAGTCCGGTGCGCGTACCGTCAGGCAGCACGAGTTCTTGCTTCGTGACGCTCGGCACATGCGTGCGAGTCACCCCGCTCGTGTCTTGCGGGTCTAGCAGCGAGAATTCGGCACCGTTCCAGTCGGCCGGCGGAGCGGTCAAGGTGAAATCCGCTTGCGCGCCGCTCTTGATCAGCATCCGCCACCCGACAGCGGACTGCTGATCGGCCGGGTGGATCCACCCCGGCGGATGGAACGTGTAGCCGAGGCTCGGGATGTCGTACCAGCGGCCGAAAGACATAACGCCGTCGAGCACGAAGATCTCTTCACTCGAGGCGTGGGATTCCATCATTCCGTCGTTCTCCAGGGAGAGCTGCGAGCGATAGCCCGGCGGGAATGTCAGCAGCCTCGTCTTCGAACCTGTCTCGGCGTCCTGGTACAACTGCTGCCGGGTCACTCCTGGCCGGCCGGGCACATCCGTCTGCACCGGTATCTGCGACACGTGCGTAAGGCCCGTGGCTACTCTCTTGATGGCACTGCTCCTTCCTGATCCGTTCGAGTCTGCTTGCTAGGCGCGAAGCAGAACGAGCTGCGGCTGATCTTGCTGCAGGCCGCCACTCGCCTTGTATTCGTTGCGGATGCGCGACGCGCACTCCAGCACGAGCCGGGAGAACGATTGACACGCCGCTGCGGACGGAGTCCGGGACTGCGGGATCGTGAGAGTGATGCTGCCGAGCACGGGGCCGCCGTCGATCACCAGCGGCGCAGAAATGCCGATCGCACCGGGGATGCGGTCCCCCCTGGTGATTGCGTAGCCGGCCCTGCGCACACTACGGATGGACGACTGGCGCTCGGCTTGCGACGGGCGCCCCCCGCTTGGCAGGAACGCGAGCACGGACAGCCCGCTCGCCCCGCGGTAGAGGCTCAAGTGCTTGTAGAGCGGTACTTCGTAGTCGAGTGGGTGCTCGCCGGGCACGATGTCTACGAACATCATCGAGTGGGTCACGGCATCGAGCTCTCCGAGGATGCTCGTCTGTCCCGTGTGGTCGCTGAGCTGGCGCAGAAATGGTCGCGCGATGCGCACGAGATGTTCGGTGTCGCGGACCATCGCCGCTACCCGTCGAAGCTCCGTTCCGATCGCATAGCGACCGGATTCCGGGTCTTGGCGCACGTAGCCCACGTCCATGAGCACTTGGAGCGTGCGATGGATCGTCGTTGCGGAAAGTCCGAGTTGCTTGGAGAGCTCGCGCACGCCCCACCACGCCTGCCGGTTCGCCGAGCTCGCCAGCAGGTCGATGATGAGCGAAGCCTTCGTCATCTGACCGCGATCACCGTTGACAGCCATCCTGACCCAATATTGCATCAACCGCGTCGATTGAGGAACAGCAGTTCTGTTGAGCGGAACACGGCGCGAACCGGATGCCCGGGCGAGGTTAGCGTGAGGGCACCATGAGCTCTCGAGGCTCCAGAAGTCCGAGAGCTTGATTCTTTGAGGCAATCACTAAGGAGCATGATGAAGCTATCGAGGAGCAGGGCGAGCAGCGGCCCGCTCATGGCTGCCTTGGCTCTCGGACTGACGGCGTCGTTGGTCGGTTGTGCCACGGGCGGCGAGGCGCAAGAGCCGGGAGACGCGAGCGAGTTCGAGTCGATCACCCTGCAATATGCGAACCCGGCGTCGGAGAAGGACGCCCAAGCCTTCGCCGGCACGGTGAGCGTCTGGATGGACGAGGTCGCGAAGCTGACCGACGGTCAGGTCACCTTCAACAGCGCCCACGGCGGAAGCCTGCTGGGCCTGGGCGAGATGATGGAAGGCGTCGGCGACGGCCTGTCGGACCTGGGCTCGGCCCAGCTGTCCACCGATCCGGCATCCTTCCCGTCGTGGTCGCTGGCCGGAATCCACGATCCCGAGATCGGCAGCCGCATCACCGCCTACGAGCAGACGATGATGACCAGGATCCTGCTCACCGAGTTCGAGCAACTGCAGACCGAGTTGTCGAACGCGAACCTCCAGTTCATCTTCTCGATCGCCAGCAGCCCGCACCACCTGATCACGAAGAATGAGATCAGCGGGCTGGCGGATCTGGAGGGCATGACCATCCGCACGTACGGCTCGTACATGCCGATCCTGTTCGAATCCGTGGGAGCGAACACGGTCAACATGCCTTCGGACGAGTTGTACACCGCGATGGAGCGCTCGGTCGTCGACGGCGCCTACTCACTGCCTGCGTTCTTCTTGAGCTCGAGCATGGGCGAGGTGTCGAAGCAGCTCACGCTCGTGGGCTCCGGTACCACGCCGCCGTTGAACGCGGGCTACCACCTGACGATGAACAAGGACGCCTGGGAGGACTTGAGCACCGCTACGAAGCGCGCGTTCATGGAAGCCGCGAAGATCGCCGAAGTGCAGTACTCGAAGGACTCGGTGCCTGCCGACGAGAAGCGCGCGATCGACGCGCTCGAGGCGGACTTCGGGATGACCATCGCCGAGATGAGCCAGAGCGACATCGACACCTGGTCGGAGAAGTTCCCGGATGTGTGGAGCGACCTGGCCGCTGAGCTGGATGCACAGGGACTCCCCGGCACCGAGCTCGTCGAGCGGTACCAGGAACTCGCCGCGCTCGACACGGCCGAGCTCGAAGCTCTCTACGAGCAGGCCTGGGAGAGCGTCATGGAGGGACTCGAGTAGGCAGAAGCCGATGGGCGCTGGCCGGATCCAGCGCCAGTCGGAAGTAAGGAACCATGGTGAGCCAGGAAGACAAGACACGGCACGACATGCTGCTCAAGGGTGTCGACTGGACGACCAGGACCGGGATGTCGGCAGCGACTCTCGTGATCGTGACGCTCACGATCCTGATCGTCGGCAACGCGGTGATCCGTTCGCTTTCGGGCAGTGTGATCCCCGGAACCTACGAGTTCGCGCAAGTCGCAATGCCGATACTCGTCTTCCTGGCTCTGCCATGGACGTTCCAGCAACGGAACAACTATGAATTGGACTTCTTGTACTCGCGGCTGAAGCCGCGCAAGCAACGGGTGCTCGACGTGCTGCACTTGCTGCTCTACGTTGGCGTGTTCGTCGTCTGGACGGTGGGCGCGATCGGCAATTCGGTGCACTCGCTCGCGATCCAGGAGTATGTGCCGGGACTCGTGCGAGTGCCCGTGTACCCGTCCCGGATCGCCATCGCCCTCGGTTGCGTCCTCGTGCTGCTCGTTCTCATCGCGGACCTCGTGCAGCGGGCCCGAGGCCGGCGCCAGGGTCGCGCAGCCCGGCCCACAGGGGGAGCTATCTAGTAATGCCAGACATCGCCATAGGCCTGCTCGGAGTGGGACTGTTGTTCCTGCTCGTGCTTCTGAAGACTTATCTGGGCGTCGCCCTTCTCGTTGCGAGCTTCGTGGGGCTCACTCTGCTCCGCGGACTCGATACCGCGACGGCGCTGCTGGCCGACGTATCGTTCAGCGGCACCGCGGTATTCGCTTTCACGATCCTGCCGATGTTCTTCCTGATGGGCGAGGTCGCGCTCAGGTCGAAGATGACCACAGACCTGTTCACCGGGTTCAATGCATGGCTCGGTGGCATCCGAGGCGGTCTCGCACTCGGTGTGCTGAGCACTTCGGCCGCTTTCGCCACGATCAGCGGCTCGAGTGTCGCGGTCACGCAGATGATGTCCAAAGTGAGCATCCCCGAGATGCGCAAGCTGGGCTACTCGGACCGCTTCTCCGGTTCGGTGATCGCGTCGACCGGTGGCCTGGCGGTACTCATCCCGCCGAGCGCAATGCTCGTCATCTACGCGCTGCTCACCGAGGAGTCCGTCGGCCAGTCGCTCATCGCGGGCGTGCTGCCGGGTCTGCTGACCGTCGTGCTCTACTTCATGATCGTGATCGTCTGGGCGCGGTTGCGGCCGAACGAGGCGCCCAAGCGGATCGAAAACGTGACCTGGGGGCAGAAGTGGCGCTCGCTGCCGATGACCTTGCCCATCCTGCTGATCGGCGCACTGATCATCGGCGGAATCTACTCCGGCGTCGTGACGCCGACCGAATCTGCGGCGCTCGGCGCTCTCGCCGTGATCGTGCTCGCGATCGCCCGGCGGCGCTTGTCCGGTTCCGGCGTATGGAACGCGAGCAAGGCCGCCGTGGGTGCGAACGCGCAGATCTTCCTGATCCTGATCGGCGCCCTGATGTTCGCGAAATTCGTGGCGGTTTCCGGACTCGGCAGGGGGCTCGCCAACCTGGTCTCGTCACTGACCGTGCCTGCTGTCGTCGTGATCCTGCTGATCATCGTCGCTTACCTGATTCTCGGCACCTTCCTCGAGGGCATATCCGTGCTGGTGATCACCGTCCCCTTGTTCACGCCGATCGTCGAAGGGCTCGGGTTCGATCTCATCTGGTTCGGCGTGATCATCGTGAAGCTGATCGAGATCTCCCTGCTCACGCCGCCGCTCGGACTCAACGTGCTCATCGTCGCTTCGTCGGTGCCCAACCTGAACGCCTCATCGATCTGGTTGCGCGTCTGGATCTTCATCGCGTTCGATCTGCTGCTGATCGGCACGCTCATCCTCTTCCCCGACATCGTCACGTTCCTGCCATCGCAAATGAAGTTCTAGAGCCCTTGCATGCGACAGGTTTGAAGTGAAGGTGAAAGCTACATGGTGAATCAAGGGGCAGTCTCGTCGATCGACACCTTTTCGCTGTCCGAGGTGCCGGCACGGGACCCCGTGAGCAAGGCAGTTCGCGTGCTGGTCTATCTGGTCGATTCCGACGTGAAGTCGTGGACGGCTCGCGCGCTCGCAGCTGAGCTGAACGCTCCCGTGAGCACCGTGCACCGCATCCTGACCTCGCTCAGCCGATCGGGGGTGCTGGTTCAAGACGGCGAGACGGCCGCATACGAGTTCTCCACCGAGTTCCATCGGATCGCTCGCCGGGTCATCGCGCGATTCCCACTCGCCGAACTCGCCCGGGACCAGTTGCTCGAAATCTCCCGGGTCACGGGAGAGACCGCGCTTTTGGGCATGCTGGACAGTCAAGCCAACCGGATGTCGTTCATAGCGCAAGCCGAAGGCAGTCATCCCTTGCGGTACGTCGTCCCGTTGAACACGTGGGTGGCACTCACCCGGGGAGCGAGCGGACTGGCGATACTGGCCTACCTCGACGATGATCGTCGCGCGCAAGCGATCGACGAATACGAACCGGCCGCGGGAGACCTGGACCGGGCGCAGATCGAGCAGGAGATCGCAAGAATCCGGTCCAACGGGTACGCGATCAGTCACGGCCGGCGCATCAACGGAGCGACCGGGATTGCTGCCCCGATTTTCGATGCGCACTCCCGGGTCGTCGGCGACGTCATGGTCACGATGCCCTCCGTGCGGTTCTCGGCCGAAGACGAACCCGGGTTGATCGAACTCGTGTCCGATCAAGCCAGAACGCTCACCCGCCTGATCGGCGGAATCGGACCGGAATTGAAGGGAATCGTGTGATGGAACTGTTCGAGAAGCTCGACCCGGCCACGACGGCCGTGGTGGTCGTGGACATGCAGAACGACTTCTGCTCGGCCGGCGGTTATCTCGACAAGCTCGGCGCCGACCTCACAGCCGTCGGGCCCGCGGTCGAGGGCATAGCCCGGCTACTGCACGCAGCGCGCGCGGCGAAGGTGAAGGTCATCCACATTCAGTCATGGTTCGACCGGGAATACCTGAACGAACCGATGATCGAGCGGCTCGACCGGTTCGGAATCCAGCCGTACTGCGTCTCGGGCACATGGGGTGCCGACTTCGTCGACGAACTCACGCCCCAAGAGGGCGAGGAGGTGGTGATAAAGCACGCCTACAGCGCCTTTCACAAGACCAGGCTCGACGAAGTGCTCTCGAGTTCGGGTATCAGAACTCTCGTGCTTTGCGGCACCGCGACGAACAACTGTGTCGACGGCACCGGGCGCGACGCCTTCTATGCCGGCTACTACGTGGTTCTCGTGCCGTCCGCGGCGTGCGCACCGACACGCGAACTCCACGAGCACGCGATCGCCACAGCCAAGCACGGCTACGCGGTCATCGCCGAGCCGGAGGAGATCGAGAAGGCCTGGGGAGTGAACGTGAATGCCAGTTCCTAGGCTTGCCCGGCCGAAGGTCGTCGTCTTCGACGACTGGGACGGGATCGCCCGGACCAGCTCCGCGATCGAACGACTAGCGGCGCACGCGGATGTCGTCGTGCTCGGCGAGTGCGACGAAGAAGAGCTCGTGGCCGTCGCGCACGATGCGCAAGTGGTCGTTCCGATCCGGGAGCGCAGGCGGATCGGAGCGGACCTGCTGGCCCGGCTGCCGAATCTGCGCCACATCGCCCAGACCGGAGGGGCCGCGGCGCACATCGACTTGGAGGCCGCCGAGGCGGCAGGGGTAGCCGTCTCGCTCACCCGCGGCGCCAGTTCGCGTTCGGTGGCCGAGCTCGTGATCGCACTCATGATCATGTCCCGGCGCAACCTGGTTCAGGCCGCCACCGCGCTCTCGGCAGGCGAGTGGGCCAGACCGCTCGGAGACGAGGTCTTCGGAACGACCATCGGCGTGGTCGGATTCGGGGCCACCGGAAAAGCCGTCGCCCACGCGTGCCGCGCGCTGGGTCTGAAAGTGCTCGTCTTCTCGCGTCGCGCAGGCGACGGCAGGATCGAAGATTTCCCTGCGCTCGATCTCGACGACCTCTGCGAGCGGTCCGAGGTGGTCTCGTTGCACTTGGAATCTGCCCCGAGCACGCGCGGGATCATCGGGCGGCCGCAGCTGAACCGGATCGGTGCGAACGGCCTGTTGATAAACGCCGCGCGGGCGGATCTCGTAGTGCGCGAAGACTTGCTCGACGCTCTCGAACGCGGAACGCTCGGCCGGGCGGCTCTGGACGTCTTCCACGACGAACCGCCGGCCCCCGACGATCCGATCGTGTCGCACCCGTCGGTGCTCGCCACTCCGCATCTGGGCTGGCGGACGCGCTCGGTGATGGAGGCGTACTTCGAAGGTGCCGTGGCGAACATTCTCGACCGGCTGCAATTCGCGGAACAAGACAGAGAGGTGCAAGTGAGATGACGGAGCTCAGTGGCGGAAAGTGCTCGGTGTGCGGGCACGTCTCCTGGCCGCGTCCCAACTACTGTCCAGAGGGGTGCGGTGCGACCATCCAACCGCACACGCTGGCGAACAAGGCGAAGGTTTACGTTTCCACGCGCGTCGACGTGCCGCATCCGGTCTTCGGCTCCAGCTATCGCGTCGGTTACGCCGACCTCGAGTCCGGCCCACGCGTGTTCGGGCATTTCCCGTCGGTGGAGCCCGTGCCGATCGGGTCGGAGGTCCGCGTCACCGTGCAGGAGTTCGACGATCCCGAGCGCGAAAGCAAGACCGAAGCAATCGTGTTCCAGCAAACGAGTGAAAGGGACTTATCATGAACGACTCGGCGCCGGTCTGGATCCGAGGCGTCGCAATGACGCCGTTCGCCAAGCGCAGCGAAGACGCTTTCGCCGAGATGTCGCAGAAGGCGCTCGTGGCGGCTGTGGAAGACGCCGGCCTCACCCTCGGCGACATCGACGAGTTTGTGTGCGGCACCGGCTATGCGGGACCGCTCGCCGGTCAGCGCATCGCCGGACCGCTCGGCTTGACTGGGCCGCGAATCACCAATGTCGAGAACGCCTGCTCGAGCGGACTCGCCGCGCTCGCGATCGGCATGGAGGCGATCCAGAGCGGCCGTGCCCGCACGGTCGCCGTCGTCGGGGCCGATCGGCTCAGCGATCTCGGACGCGGTGCGCTGCCCCTGTCGCAAGACGACGTCGAGGTCCGCCAAGGCGTCATCATGCCCGCGGTGTACGCGATGCGCGCCGGACGCTACCTCGAAGAGACCGATGCGACGATCGAAGACGTAGCACGGGTCTCGGTCAAGTCGCGTCGCTATGGGAGCTTGAACCCGCTCGCGCAAATGCGCGATCCGGTCACGGTCGAAGAAGTGCTCGACTCGCGCCCGGTGGCGTCGCCTTTGACGCTGCTCATGTGCTGCCCGCGAGGCGATGGGGCGGCCGCCGCGATCCTGTCGGCCGAGCGCCCGGCTTCCGACCGCGCCGAAGTGGCGATCAAAGGCCTCTCGGTGCAGTCCGGCCGGTTCACCGACAGCTTCCGCGACATGACCCGCAGCGAGCTGTCGGAGCGCACGGCCGCCGCCGCCTACAAGTCGGCCGGGCTGACCCCTGACGACATCCAGGTTGTGGAGACCCACGACGCCTTCGCGATCGCCGAGCTCATGTACTACGAGTCGCTCGGTCTTGCCGAGTACGGCCAGGGCTGGCGCATGATCCGCGACGGCTCCACGGAGATCGACGGACGGGTCGCGGTCAACCCGAGCGGCGGGCTCATGTCCCGCGGTCATCCCGTGGGAGCGACTGGTGTCGCCCAGATCTGCGAAGCCTTCTGGCAGGCGTCTGGGCGCGCGGGCGACCATCAGGTGGAGAACGTGCAGAATGTGCTCACGCACTGCACGGGCGGGGGCATCGCAGGCTTCGACCACGGCGCATCCGGTGTCGCCATTGTGGGGCGGATGTGACCGACTCCGCCACCGGCATGTTCCTCGAGGGCGTTCGCGTCCTAGACCTGACCACTTTCCTGTCCGGGCCGTTCGGCACGCAATTGCTCAGCGACCTCGGCGCGGAGGTGATCAAGGTCGAGGCCAGGTCGGGCGACAGTGCACGGACGATACCGCCCTACTTCGTCTCGGGAGCTAGCGCGTACTTTCACGCGATCAACCGCAACAAGAAAAGCGTTCAGATCGACCTGAAGACCGACGAAGGGGTACAAGTGTTCCTCTCGCTGGTCAAAGCCTGCGACATCGTCGTGCACAACTTCAGGCCAGGGGTCATGGAACGGCTGGGGCTGACTCCGGAAGTGCTCGCCGAAGCCAATCCGAGAGTGGTCTCATGCAGTATCT
>CAYRUW010000048.1:0-9231 GCA_964427465.1 uncultured Diaminobutyricimonas sp. | reverse complement strand
ATGCCAGCCTGCCAGTCAGCAACCAGACTGACCAGAACCCATTACAGAGACCAGCCGGGCCAGGGGCTGCCTGGTGGGTGCTGCTCGACCCACGGGGGTCTCGATACGCGCTGCGCGCTACTCGACCCACGGGGTGCTTGGGTGTCGGCTGGGGTTCGCAGGGCCTAGTGGGCCGCGGCCACGTCGGCGACGAGGAAGTGCCAGCCCAGCCACCACCAGAACAGCACGATCGCTACTCGGGCGCTCCGCGTGTTCATCGCCTCGTCCAGCAGGTCGCCCAGCGGGGCGAACTGTTCGGGCTTCCTTCGGCCCTGCACGTAGAGCGCAGCCGCCGCAAGGCCGCACAGTGCGAAGCCGCAGACGGTGATCGCCCGGATCATGCTCTGTGCTTCCTCGCCAGCAGCGCAATCCCGGCCGCCAGCCACAGCGCGACGAAGACCGCGCGGCCGGCCGGCTCCTCGAGTACGGGGTCCACAAGATGCGAAACCGCAGGGTGGTCCCACCGGGCCTGGTCCGAGGGCAGGCCCAGCCAGAACGCGCTCAGCTCCCAGAGGCAGCCGAAGACACCGACCGAGGACCATGCGATCGCCGCCCTGCGGATTGCGTTTGGGCTGCTCGAGTGTGCGGAGTGTGCGCTCGGCGGCGACCATGCGATCGGCAGCACGGTGATCCCGATGGCCACGAGTATTAGCCCGTCGAGCAGTCCTCGCCGCGGCGATAGCGCAAGCACGGCGCCGAGCAGTGCGGCCACGGCGATCGTGACTGGCATCGGCGGCAAGCGGATGGCCGGACGGGCGCGACGATACAGTTCGGCGTCCAGGATGAGCGCGACCGCCACCGCGAAGAACACGAGTGCGTCGATGAGCGCGCCCCGCGAAGCGTGGAACGCGGCCGTGACTATCAGGATTGCCGTCCAGGGCGCGATGAGCCCGATCGCGATGCTCCTGGTGCGGGCGCGCTCCCTTGCCACGATCCGAGACTACTCAAGACGGTGCCGCTCGGCTCTTGCGGCTCCGCGGACAAGGGATGCCGGACCCGGCATGTCCGGCTAGACGCCGCGCAGGGACGAGAAAGCCGTTAAGCGGCTTCTCGGGCCGGTCCTTGGGGGAGTGCGACCGACCCGAGAAGCCGGGTTCAGCTAGGCCCGATCAGCCTTTGAGGAGCGCCCAGGCGTCTTCGAGCACGGAGGTGTCGACGACCGAGGCCAGGTCGGGCAGGTTGGCGATGCCGGCCGCCTGAAGGCTCGGGTAGACGAGGTTCTCGATCACCGACGGGTCAAGGTAAAACAACCCGTGCGCTTCGGTGTCGGACGAGGTCATGAACGGCACCTCGGCCTTGCTGGATGCGATCTGCTGCTCGAGGTCCAGGCCGAGTTCCTTGCCGTACTCGTCGACCGCGAGCTTGGCGCCGAGTTCGGGGTCCTCGATCTGGTCCTGCCAGCCACGGATCGTGGCCGCCAAGAACGCGACGACCTGATCGCGGTTCTCTTCGAGGAAGGAGCGCGAGACGATCACGACTTCGGACATCAGGTGGAAGTTCAGCTCGCTGAACGGGGTGAAGAAGAAGTCTTCGCCCTCCACCATGTCGAACTGCTGCTCGAGGGTGATCGGCTGGTTGGTCGCGAAGGCCAGCAGACCGTCGCCGTCACCGGCAAGGAGCGGGCCGACATCGGCGCCACCGGGCACGAACTCGTAGTTGCTCACGTCGTTCACCGTCATGAGCGCGTCGATGTTCTCGCGGTTGCGTGCACCGGCGATGATCGCTGCGCCTTCCAGGTCGCCGGGCTCGAGGATCGGGTGCTCGGCTAGCGAAAGCAGGCCGTTGGGGGTGGTCTGCATGCGCTGGCCGATGATCACGATGTCTTGCGCGTCGGCGAGGTAGCTGAACAAGCGGGCGGTATTGCTCTCGAACGCGATGACCGCTTCGCCGGACGCGATCGAGACCTCGGGTGCGGGCGAGTTGGGGCCGCCCGACAGGAAGGTCGGCTCGAGTCCGAGCTCCTGGTAGTAGCCTTCGCTGTCGGCCACGAAGTTGCCCGCGTAGGTGACGTTGGGCAAGAAGCCGAGCGCTACCGAGATCTCGGTGGTCTCGACGGGAGCGCCCGTGCTGTCGTCGTCGGCCGGCTCCTCGCCGCCGGCGCATCCGGCCAGCAGCAATGCCGCGACGGTCGCGGCAGCCGCGCCGCGGACCGTTCTGGTTTTTGTGAACTGCATGTGTTCCTCCTTGGTTACTTGGGGTATGTGTCGGTCAAGTCATTTGGGGTATGTGTCGGTCGATTCGCGGGGATCAGCGCCAGCGGGCGATGATCTTGTTCTCGAGCTGGTTGGCGAGCAGGTAGGCGATGATCGAGACGACGATCGCGCAAGTCGCCGTGCCCCAGAGCAGGGTCATGTCGAGCGCCGAAAGCGACTGGGAGAGCACGAACGCGAGACCCGGCGTGCCCATCAGGAACTCGGCGATCAGCGCGGCCGCGAACGAGGAGGACGCGGCGATCCGGATCGAGGTGCCCAGCCCGACGAGGGATGCCGGCACGGC
Source organism: uncultured Diaminobutyricimonas sp. (assembly GCA_964427465.1). Taxonomy (GTDB): domain Bacteria; phylum Actinomycetota; class Actinomycetes; order Actinomycetales; family Microbacteriaceae; genus Diaminobutyricimonas. The sequence continues at coordinate 6,696 of CAYRUW010000048.1, read as the reverse complement.
GAGCAGCCGGTAGCGATCCAGCCGGGATGCGCCGGCCGCGTCGAACAGGTCGTCGCCGTTGGCCGGGATGTCGCGCAGGCCTGTGCCGACGAGCACGAAGGTGGGGAAGAAGCACACCATGGCCGTGATCACCCACGCCGTCTGATCCGAGTAGCCCATGATGCGGGTCAGCACCGGGATGAGCGCCACGAACGGCACTGTGCGGATCACGAGCGCGAAAGGGGTGAGCGCAGTTCCCAGGAACGGCCACAGCCAGCCGAGCGATGCCATCAGGTAGCCGGTGCCGACGCCGAGCACGAGTCCGACCGCCGCGGTGCGCAAGGTGAGCAGGAGAGGTCCGACGAACTCCATGGGGCTGTTCGCGATGTCGGCGACGATCGTGATCGGTCCCGGGATCAGGAACGGGTTGACGTCGAAGACCCAGACTGTCAGTTGCCACAGCGCGATGACCGCGACGACTGCCCACCACTTGGCACCGATGTTCTTCAGGAATGTCATGCGAACCGCCTTGCCGCGAACCGCTGCAGTGCCGAGAAGGCTGCGAAGCCGACCATCGCGAGCAGTGCCGAGAGGGTCGCCGACGCCCACAGCAGGGGGATGTCGTAGTTCTGGGAGGAGCTGAGGATGAGCAGGCCCACACCGCGCGGTGCACCGAACCATTCGCCCAGCACCGCACCAAGCACGGCACCGGGGGCCGCGAGCCGTAGCGCGTCGGCGAGGCCCGGGAGCGCGGCGGGCAGTTCGAGGCGGCGCAATCGGTCGGTCCGGTTGCTGCCGAGCACCGTGAACAAGTCGTGGTGCGCGCTCGCGGCCACCGCGAACGCCCGGGTGGCAGCGGCGTAGGCCGGGAAGAAGGCCGCGATCGATGAGACCGCAATCGGGGCGTCTTCGCGACTGAAGACGATGATGAGCACCGGCGCGATCGCGATCTGCGGGATCGCGTGGATCGCCGCTGCGAGCCGGTCGATGCCCTGCCGGGTGGGGTTCACGGCGTGCCGAAGCGCGGCGAGGGCGATCCCGCCGCCGCCACCGATGACCAGTCCGAGCGCCGCCGAGGTGGCCGTTGCCCCGATCGCGCCGAGGAACAGGCTGCTGCGATGGGGCGCGAAGAGTTCGGCCACGACGGTGGTGAGCGGTGGGAAGGTGATGCCGAGCAGCTGCAAGCGGCCGACGACCTCCCACAATGCCAGCAGCAGCACCGAACTGGCCGCGATCTGGAACGTGCGGGCGGAGAATCTCACGATTCGTCCTCTGCTTCGTTCTGGTCGAGCAGAGCGATGAGCTGCGTGGACAGGTCGGTGAATTGCTGCATGCCGAGCGTCTCCGGGGTGCGCGGCCGGGGCAGGTCGACTGCGACGTCTTGGACGATGCGCCCAGGCTTGGTGCCCATCACGAGCACGCGGTCGGCAAGCAGCAGCGCCTCGTCGACCGAGTGCGTGACCATGACGGTGGTGACTCCGGTCTCCGCCCAGATCCGTGCGAGCTCGAAGTTGAGTCGGCGGCGGGTGATCTCGTCGAGGGCACCGAACGGCTCGTCGAGCAGCAGCAGGTCGGGTCCGAGTGCGAGCGAACGCGCGATCGCGACGCGCTGCCGCATGCCGCCACTGAGCTGCTTCGGCCTGGCCTTCTCGAAGCCGGTGAGCCCGACGAGTGCGATCAGTTCATCGACTCGAGTCTTGTCGACGGGCATGTGCGCGAGCCGGAACGGAAGCGCGATGTTCTCGAACACCGTTGCCCATGGCAGTAGCGCGTGCTCTTGGAAGGCGAACGCGAGCCGGTGTTCCGAGATGAGGCGCTTCGGCTCGGAGCCTTCGACGAGCACGGTGCCGGAGGTCGGTGTCTCGAGTCCCGCGATGAGGCGCAGCAGCGTGCTCTTGCCGCATCCGGACGGCCCGAACAGGGCGACGAACTCGCCCTCGCGAATGGTCATGTCGACGCCGGCGAGAGCCGTAACCGTCGTGCCGCGGCGGATCTTGAACTCTTTGCCCACGGCTTCGAGGCGGATTGCCGGCTCGACGCTCGTCTGCGTCGACGGTTGCGTCTGGGTCATTGGCTCCTCAATCGTTGGTTTGGTCTTGGTGGTCACTGTTCGGCCTCCGCTTGCTTGGCCATGTGTGCTTGGTCGGTTGGTTCGGCGAACTGGATGGTCACGGATCGCAGCACCTCCGGCGAGAAACCGAATGCATCCGGGTAGGCAGTCGATACCCGGCTGCCGGGGTCTTTGCCGACGTCGAGGCCGTAGAAGGCCAGTTGCATCGAGGTGACCGGGATGTGCACGCTTCCGGCTGGCGTTCCGGCGATGTTCAACGTCACGTCGGCACTGCGCCCGGCGCCTCGCACGAGGTCGAAGCCGACCTCGAAGTCGCCCGTTGGCAGCCCGGGTTGGGACGTGCAGGTCACTCGCGTGCCGAGGAAGTTGTGCTCGAAGCACAAGCGGGAGCCGAGAATGTACAGCACGTAGCCCCCGTAGCCGGTGCCGCTCGCGAGCAGCACCCCCTCGTCGTCGGCCGCGCGTCCGGCGAGGGTCGCGGTGACGCGCATGCTGCGGTCGGTTCCGGTGAGCCTCGTGGTGAATCCGAGGCGGCTCTGCCCGGGGCTCAGCACGAGCCGGTTCAGGGGCCGGGCGATCGGGCCACCGAGTCCGAGGAGTTCTTTCAGGCTGCGGTCGTCGAGCGGCAGCAGCCCGGATTTGCGCGCCTCCGCCCACCACAGCGCCAGGAGTTCTGCGAGCTTGCCTGGCTCGGTCGCGGAGAGGTCACGGCTTTCGGAGAAGTCGGTCGTGGTGTCGTAGAGGCGCCAGGTGTCGCCGTCGTAGCTCGTTCCCTGCTTGTGCACGGTCGTCGCTTTCCAGCCCCGATGCCAGATGGCCCGGTGGCCGAGCATCTCGAACACTTGCGTCTCGCGCGGAGCCGGGGCGTCCGGGTGGTCCAGCACTGGCAGGAACGACTTGCCGTCGAGCTCCCGTAGCAAGTGCTCGCGCTCCGGCTCCGCTGCCTCGATCGCCGCGTCGAGCAACGACGCCGCGAGGTCGGTGACATGGGTGTACTGGTCTCTGGTCGCGCCGGCGTCGTCGATGCGGTCCGGCCAGTGCAGTACGAGCGGGGAGCGCACGCCGCCGAGTTCGACGTATTGCTTGTACAGCCGGAACGGAGTGTTGCCGCTCATCGCCCAGCCGGTCGCGTAGTGCGCTGGATGGTTCGGGTCGCCCGCGTCGGGGAGTCCGGCGAGTTCCTGGTCGAGGCCGAGCGAGATCCCGTTGTAGGGCCCGATCACGCTCGTGGTGCCGATCCTGCCTCCGTCGCCGGCGGCCCCGTTGTCCGCGAATACGGCGATCAGCGTGTTGTCGAGTCGTCCGTGCTCGCGCAGCCATTCGACGAGCCGGGCGAGCTGCGCGTCGGTGTGCTCGAGGAACCCGGCGAAAGCCTCCTGACCGCGGGCCGCTACGCGCTTCTCGTCGTCGCTGAGGTCTTGCCACTCGGGCACCGCGGGGTCGCGTTCGGTCAGCCCGGTGCCTGCCGGCACTACGCCGAGCTGCTTCTGCCGTTCGAGCCGTTCGGCGCGCAAGCGGTCCCAGCCCGCGTCGTACCGGCCGCGATAGCGGTCGATGTATTCTTTCGGGGCCTGGAATGGGGCGTGCGTTGCGCCGAACGCGAGTTGCAGATAGAACGGGTCGTCTGGCCGGAACGCGACGTGGTCGCGCAAGTAGTCGATCGAGCGGTCGACGAGGTCGCTGCTCAAGTGGTAATCCGGGTCCTCGGATGGCGGCACGGGCGAGTTGTCCCGGTAGAGTTCGGGCGCGTACTGGTCGGATGCACCGCCGAGGAATCCGTAGAACCTCTCGAACCCGCGAGCGAGCGGCCAGTTGTGGAACGGCCCGGCCGGGGTGAGCTCGGTCTGCGGCGCGAGGTGCCATTTCCCGGCCAGATAGGTGCCGTAGCCGCGATCGCGCAGTTCGGCCGGGATGGTGGTGACATCGCGGGCGACCTCGCCGCGAGAGTTGGGGAACCCGCTGTCGGCGACCGCGAGGAACCGCATGCCGATCGCGTGGTGGTCCCGACCGGTGAGCAGGCTCGCCCGGGTCGGTGAGCACAGCGGCGTGACCTGGAAGTTGGTCATCCGGAGCCCGTCGCCCGCGAGCGCGTCGATCGTGGGGGTGGCGATTTCGGAGCCGAAGCATCCGAAGTCCGACCAGCCCATGTCGTCGAGCAGCACGACCACGATGTCGGGGGCGCCGGGTGCCGGTCGTCGCGGTGCGGCCCAGGCCGGGGTGGACTCGGCGATGGTGTCGCCGATGCGGCCCGTGCCGAGGAATCCTTCCCGTGCGGTCATGGTCACGAGATCCTGGTGGAGCGCACGAGGTGCAGGCTGGACACGTCGGTGTTGTAGTAGTTGCGTGCGAAGATCACGATCTCGCCGGCGCTGTCGATGCTGACTTGTTCGGCGCCGATCAGCGGGAAGGTCTCGGATACGCCGAACCGGCCCGCGAGTTCGCCGGCGGCGATGGCGTTGAATTTGGCTTCCATGCGCGTCACACGGCATTTCGCGGTGTCGCGGAGCACGTCGAGCAGGCCGATCTCGACGTCGGTGACCGGGGTCGGGTCGATAGCCCGGCCGTTGATGACTTGCGGAACCCAGTCCTGCAGTACGAACGCGGGGCGTCCGTCGAACGCGAAGGTGCGGTCGAGCGCCCACACCGTGGTGCCGGGCTCGATCGTGAGCGCGGCCGCGGCATCGTCGGGGCACGCGACGAGTTCGACGGTGACGCCGGCGAGGGTGACGTCTTGTCCGGCCGTGCGCAGGAGGTCGTGTACGGGCACGACGGAGGACATGCTCTGGGTGAGCGGCTGGTCGGCATCGCGAACGAAGGTGCCGACGCCCCACTTCCGCACGACGAGCCCTTCGTCCCACAGGCTCAGGAGCGCTTCGCGCACGGTGTTGCGGCTGACCCCGAACTGGTCGGCGAGTTCTTTCTCGGAGGGAAGCCGCGAGCCGGGCGTGAAGTCCGCGGCGATCATCTTGCGCAACTCGAGCGCGAGATCGGCGCCGAGACGCTGACGTTTCAACATCCGCCTACCCCTCCTTGGATATCTAGAGGTCCAACCTCTAAGCTACAGAAGTAAAATCATACCGACGGACGACCCAGTGTCAATGCATGCGGTCGTCAAGTCGCCTCAGCGGGGATGCAGAGGCGCAAATGGAGGTCTGCCGTTGCTCAACCTGCTGGTCGATGTCGACACGGGAGTCGACGACGCACTCGCGCTGGCGTTCCTGGCGCGCCATCCGGGCGTGCACTTGCTCGCCGTTACGTGCGTTGCCGGCAACACGAACGTCGGACAGGCCACCCGGAACACCCTTGACGTGCTCCACCTGGCCGGACGTGACGACGTGCCCGTCGCATCCGGCGCTCGCGAACCGCTCGTGGAGCCGGCGCGCGCGGCGAGCGGATTTCACGGCGCGACCGGGCTTGCGGATGTGGACATCCCGGCCAGCCCCCGAGAGCCGCAGCCCGAGCACGCGGTCGAGCTCATCCGCCGCACCGTGCTCGAGAGCGCTCGGCCGGTCACACTGCTCGCGCTCGGGCCGCTCACTAACATCGCACTTTTCGTGCGGATGCACCCCGAAGTCGCGGCGAAACTCGAGCGCATCGTTTTCATGGGTGGCTCGGCGAGCGCCGGAAACGCCACGCCCGTTGCCGAATTCAATGTGTGGCACGACCCGGAGGCCGCTGCGATCGTGCTCACCGCGCCCGTGCCGAAGATCATGTACGGGCTCGACGTGTTCCACCAGGTCGCGGTCGCGGCCGACGACTACCGGCGGCTCTTGGCATCCGCAGACCCGCTGCAGCGATTCGCCGGGCGGTTGCTCGAATACGCTGACGGCTTCGCAGTAGGGGATGCGCCACTCGGCCTCGGCGCGCTACTGGGCGATGCGGGTGCGGCGTGCGCGACCGTGGAACCGCGGCTCGTCGGCGTGCACGAACTGCCGGCGGCGGTGGAACTGGCGCCCGGGCACAGTCGTGGCCAGACCGTCGTCGATCGAAGACCCGTACCGGGCGAAGAGGAACAGCATGGACTCTCGGCACAGCGGCATGCGCTCGGGGTCGCTCTCACGGTCGACTCCGCCCGGATGGTCGAGCTGTTTCTGAACACTTTGCAAGAGGCACCGACGATGCGACGAGGAGAACATCGATGACAGCACCGGAACCACAGCAGCAATCTCCCCAGCGCAACGTCGTGGTCATGCTCAGCGACGACCACGCCCAGTGGGCGGTCGGCGCGTACGGCAACTCCGAGATCCGAACGCCCTCGATCGACTCGCTCGCCGCCACGGGCGTGCAGTTCGACAACGGTTACACGCCCATCCCCGTGTGCTCACCGGCGCGGGCCAGCTTCTTCACCGGGCGGATGCCGTCGCAGCACGGAATGCACGACTACCTGGGCGACTCGGAACCGGCCGTCGCAGAGGTGCCCTGGCTGGCTCGCGAGGTCTCCCTCGCCGCACGATTCAAAGCCGCTGGATACACGACGGCGATGATCGGCAAATGGCATCTCGGACCCTGGAACAAAGAGTTCGCGCCGTTCGACTACTGGTTCTGCCAAGTCGGGCCGCCGCCCACGCCGACCGAGTTCGAAGCCGAAGTCGACGGCCCGGCGGCCCTGGAGAACGGCCAGTACGACCGGCACGCGATAACGGACC
>CAYRUW010000047.1:0-9302 GCA_964427465.1 uncultured Diaminobutyricimonas sp. | reverse complement strand
ATTTGCGGCCGCTCTACGACGCGCTCAACGAGATGATGGACCCCGAGGTCGTACCGAAGCTGCTGGCCACGGGCACGGTCGAGGTCGCGCCCCTCGCATACATGCGGGGGCGCACCCTCAACGACTCGTTCATCATCCTCGACGAGGCCCAGAACACGACGCCCGAGCAGATGAAGATGTTTCTGACCCGGCTAGGCTTCGGCTCGAAGATGGTGGTCACCGGCGACATCACCCAGATCGACCTGCCCGCCGGCGCGAGCGGGTTGCAGCTTGTCACGCGTGTTCTAAGCGACATCGACGACATTCATTTCGCGCGCCTGACCGCCGACGACGTCGTGCGGCACACTCTGGTCGGGCGAATCGTCGATGCCTACACGAAATACGACGCCGAGCGTCAAGGCGAGCGTTTCGAGCGCGAGCGCGGCGCCAACCGTGCCGAGCGGCGCGGGCACGCACCGCAAGACCACCAGCAACGCCGGGGCGATCGGCGGTGGAGCGGACGTTGAGCATCGAGGTCAACAACGAGTCGGCCGTGGAGGTCGACGAGGGCGCACTGCAGCGACTCGTCGCCTACGCACTGGACGAGTTGCGAGTGCATCCGGATGCGGAACTGGGCATCGTGCTCGTCGACGAGGCGGCGATGGAGCAATTGCACGTGCAGTGGATGGACGAGCCCGGTCCCACCGACGTGCTGAGCTTTCCGATGGACGAGTTGCGGCCGGGCTCCGAGGATGCGATCACTCCGGCGGGGCTGCTCGGAGATATCGTGATCTGCCCCCAAGTGGCGATCGAGCAAGCGCGTTCCGCGGGACACAGCGCTCTCGAAGAGATGCTTTTGCTCACTTGCCACGGGCTGCTTCACCTGCTGGGCTTCGACCACGCCGAACCCGCGCAGGAGAAAGAGATGTTCGGGATCCAGCGGGACATCCTCGTCGGCTTCTCGCTCGCCGAGCGAAGACGATAGCGACGCGTCCGTGATCGCAATCTTCGTCTCGGTGGCGGTGATCCTCGTCGTCGTCGGCGGGCTGCTCGCATCCGCCGATGCCGCGCTCGGCGTGCTCAGCCGTAGCGACCTGGTCGAGCTTGCCGCGCGCAGCCGGGCCCGCAAGTCTCTCCTGGCCACCGCGACCGACATCGGCGCCCATGTGAACGCGCTCAACTTCATGCGCATCGCCTCGGAGACGACCGCAGCCGTACTCGTATCGTTGAGCTTCGCATCCGCGTTCGAGTGGTGGCTCGCATTGCTGCTGAGCGCACTGATCATGATCGGCGTCTCTTTCGTGCTCGTCGGTTCGAGCCCGCGCAGCGTCGGCCGTGCTCACGCCCGCACGGTTATGCGTTTCGCCGCGCCGATCGTCCGGTTCGTGCGCGTTCTGCTTGGCCCGATCGCCGATCTGCTCGTCGCGATCGGCAACCGGGTGACCCCCGGCCGGCCGCGTACCCAGAGCTTCTCGAGCGAAGAGCAATTGCTGAGCATGGTCGACGAGGCGACCGAGCTTGCAGTGCTCGAAGCCGAGGATCGGGAGCTCATCCACTCGATCTTCGAATTCAACGACACCGTGGTCCGCGAGGTCATGGTTCCGCGAACCGACATGGTTACGATCGCCGAAGACGCGACCGCAGGTACCGCGATGAGCGTCTTCCTCAGCCGGGGCGTCTCCCGCATCCCAGTGACCGGTGAGGACGCCGACGAGGTCGTCGGCATCCTCTATTTGCGCGATGTCGCGAGGCTCGTCTACGAACAGCCTGCCGGGTATGTCGATTTTCGCGTGGCGTCACTGGTAAGGCCGGCTCTGTTCGTTCCCGAGTCGAAGAAGGCCGACGCGACCCTGCGCGCGATGCAGCTCGAGTCGAACCATCTGGCGATGGTCGTGGACGAGTACGGCGGGATCGCGGGCCTGGTCACCATGGAAGACCTGATCGAAGAGCTTGTGGGCGACATTTCCGACGAGTACGACCGTGCGATCGCCGAATACGAAGAGGTGGGTGGCGGCGTGCTCCGGGTGAGCGCGCGAATGCCCGTGGACGAGCTGGGCGACCTTTTCGAACTCGAACTCGAAGACGAGGACGTCGACTCGGTGGGTGGACTGCTGACAAAGCACCTCGGACGGCTTCCCGTGGCGGGTTCGCGCGTCGAGGTTTCGGGTCTCGCATTGACCGCCGAGCGCACCGAGGGGCGCCGAAAGCGTTTGAGCACGGTGCTCGTCGAGCGAGTAGTCCCTGCCGACGACGATTCCGGGACGGACCTGGGTGCGCGCGACGAACGTGCCCCGGAATCGCCTGCCGGCGGCGAGGCCGCGCGATCATGACGAGCTTCCGTGCGGGCTTCGTCTCGTTCGTCGGCCGGCCGAACGTCGGCAAGTCGACCCTCATGAACGCCCTAGTCGGCGAGAAGGTCGCGATCACTTCGCCGAAGCCGCAGACCACGCGGCGGGCCATCCGCGGCATCGTGACCACGGATGCCGGTCAGCTTGTCGTCGTCGACACTCCCGGGGTGCACCGGCCGCGCACCCTGCTCGGGGAACGTCTCAACGACCTGGTTTCCGCGACGCTCAGCGACGTCGACGTGATCGGCTTCTGCGTGCCGGCGAACGAGAAGCTCGGTCCGGGGGACCGGTTCATAAGCGACCAGCTCGACCAATACCCCAAGGCGAAGAAGGTCGCGATCGTGACGAAAGCGGATGCCGCCCCGAAGGAGCGCGTCGCCGAGCAGCTCGTCGCGGTGAGCGGGTTGCGCGAGTGGGAGGCGATCGTTCCCATTTCGGCTGTGGGCGGATTCCAGCTCGAAATTCTCGTCGAGCAGCTCATCCCGCTGCTGCCCGAGTCGCCACAGCTCTACCCGGACGAAGCCGTGACCGACGAGAGCCTCGAATCCCGCGTGGCCGAACTCATCCGCGAGGCTGCGCTCGAGGGCGTGAGCGAGGAACTGCCGCATTCGCTCGCGGTGACCGTGGACGACATGGTCGTGCACGAGGACCGCGACCTCGTGGAGATCTTCGCCAACGTGTTCGTCGAGCGCGACAGCCAGAAAGGCATCGTGATTGGCAAAGGCGGTGCCCGGCTGCGCGAGGTCGGCATTCGTGCCCGGGCTGCGATCGAGCCCGTGGTGGGCAAGCACGTGTACCTCTCGCTAAGGGTCAAGGTCGCGAAGGACTGGCAACGGGACCCCAAACTGCTGGGACGTCTCGGATTCTGAGTCGCCTGCAGCCGTGAGCGAACGGCGTGCGTGCCCGGTCGGCGCCGCGCTAGCCTTCGAAGCGATGAACGATCCGCTGGGCGTCGTGGGCTCGTCCTTGCACGCGATCCGCACGGTCGACCCCGAGGACGACGATTTCGCCGATCTGGCGCCCCTCGGCGAGCTGATCGGCGATGCGCGAGTGGTGGGTCTCGGCGAGAGCATGCACCGCGTTCACGAGTTCCTCGCGTTGCGCGACAGGGTGTTCCGTTACCTCGTGCGGGAGCACGGTTTCACCGCGATCGCGATCGAGTCCGGGTTCGCCGAGGGTCTGCTCGTGCAACGCTGGATCGACGGGCAAGCGGAAGGTCCGGCACGCGACGTCGCTCGAGCCGGAATGACCTACCACTTCGGCGCCTGCGAGGAGTCGGTGGCGCTCATCGAGAACATGCGCGCTGCCGGCGATGTGTGCTTCTACGGCCTGGACATGGGCGCGTCGAGCGCGGGCGGCCCACGGCCGGTCCTGGAGGCCATTCGGCTCCTTGACCTGGTGGATCCCGGCTACGCGAACGTCGTTCGCACGAAGCTGTTGCCGCTGTTCGATTACCTGCCACCCGACGACGGCGGCATCGCATGGGCAGCCCCCGCCCTGCACGCCTACCTGGCACTGCCCGAGGACGAGCGGGAGGCGCTGAGCGCGCGGATCTCGCGCCTCGCTGCTCGGATCGAATCGTTGTGGCCGCAGTACGCCGAATCGGCCGGTTCCGAGGTCGCGTGGACGTTGCGGCGTCTGGCCGACACTGCCCGGCTGGGCGATGGCTTCCTGCAGGCCATGGTCGAACGCTCTGCCGGCGGGATTGCTCCGTCCAGCGCCCGCGATGCGCTCATGGCGCGCACAGCCGAAGCGCTGCTGGAGCGCGAGTCGCGCATCCTGGTCGTCGCAGCGAACGGTCACATCCAGCGTTCGCCGATGCTCGCTCCGCCGTTCGTGACGGAACCGTTCCCCACGATGGGTGCCCACTTGGCCGCTTCGCTTGAGCTGGAGTATGTGCCGATCGCCACGACTTTCGGTCACGGCGAGGTGTGGCTGCACAAGCCCAAGCCCAACGGACGCCCGGGCCATTCCGTGCCGTTCACCGATTGGCTCGACGCGGCCGCGGCGCAAAGCCTTGACGCGCTGCTGGGCGCGCCGGCCGTGCCGCTCGCGTTCATCGGCTGGCGGGGTCTCGCCGACGACGAACCGCTAGCGCGTCTTCTCGACGAGTCCCGTTCGACGATGAACGGCGACGGTGAAATCCTCTCGACACCGCGCAGCGCGTTCGACGGTGCGATCCACGTCGAACGGATAGGTCCGTGGCACACATGGCTCACCGACGAGGGTTGACGATCTGAACACGACGGAGTGCTCGCCTCGGCGGCGAAACCGCACGCGCGGCTCGGGCGTCCTCCGTGCGCCGGGTGGCGCCAATCGGCCGATCCCGGCCGATTGGACGGTCCTTGCGTACATCCGCAGGATGATTTCGCGGCCGGGCGAGGCGGGTGCGGGGTGTGCGGCCGCCGCGACGACCTAACGTTGGAGGCGTGTTCCGCCCGATCGGCCCGGTGAGGCTCGCCCTAGACCTGACGGTGCCGTCGCTACTGCTGCTCGTGCTGCTCGTGCCGTATGCGCTGCGCGCAGAGGCACGCGCGATGGTGTTCGTGCTCGCGGGCATGTGCCTCGCGCTTGCGTTCTGGCGGCTCTCGCCCGCGCTCGCGCTCGCAGTCGCCTGGCTCACTGCGATCGTGCAGATAGTGCTCGGGCTGCCGCCCGACCCCGCGAATCTCGCGATCCTCGTCGTGCTCTTCTCGACCGCGGCCTACGGAAGGGGTGCGGTGAGATGGCTCGGGCTCGCCTCGGCACCCGTGGGTGCGGCGGTCGCGGTGGCGTACCTCATGGCGCCGACCCTGCTTCGCGGTCCGGGAGCATGGGCGGATGCCTTCGCGCCCGGAGTGCAGGGTTTTCTCGCAGTCACAGCGGTGTTCGCTCTGGCCTGGACGCTCGGCCTGCTCGCTCGCACCGTGATTGCCGCCGCCGAAAGCCGGAAGGCTCAGGCCGCTGCGGAGCGCGACGTGGTGATCGAGCAGGAGCGCAACCGGATCGCGCGCGACATGCACGATGTCGTCGCCCACTCGCTGGCGGTCGTGATCGCTCAAGCCGATGGCGCGCGCTACGCGCGCAGCGCCGGCGATGAGGCTGTCGACGGCGCACTAGCTGCGATCTCGACGACGGCGCGTGAAGCGCTCGCCGATGTGAGGGTGCTGCTCACCCAATTGCGGCACCGCGAGGGGATCGGCCCGCAACCGGTGCTCGATGATCTCGAACCGCTCTACGAGCAGTTCCGGGCTTCCGGACTCCGGCTCGCGATTCGCACCGCGGGCGAACCGCGGCACGTGCCGACCGCGACCCAGCTCGCCGCGTTCCGGATCGTGCAGGAGGCGCTCACGAATGCGCTTCGACACGGCACCGGCAGCGCCGAGCTGCAGTTCGACTGGAGAGCGGAGTTTCTTGCGGTGTCCGTGCAGAATCCTCTCCCCGTCCCTGCCGCCGCGGCGGCCGGCAAGACGCAGCCGCCCGAGCTGGGGCACGGGCTGGTCGGCATGACCGAGCGTGCTGAGCTGGTCGGGGGCAACCTTAATGCCCGGCCGGACGGCGGCATTTTCGTGGTCGAGGCGATCCTGCCGGTTTCCTCGGCACAGCCCCGATCGGAGGCGGCCCGGTGACCGAGCCGATCCGCTTGGTGCTCGTGGACGACCAAGTGCTCTTCCGCTCCGGCATCCGGATGCTCGTGGAATCGCAGCCCGACCTGACCGTCGTCGGCGAGGCCAGCGACGGGAACGCGGCGCGCGACGTGGTTGCGGCGACCCGGCCGGATGTGGTGCTGATGGACATCCGGATGCCCGGGGCCGACGGCATCGCCGGCACGATCGGTGTCATGGCTGACGCCGAACGCGAAGGGCGCCGGCCACCGCGCGTTCTCGTGTTGACGACCTTCGACCTCGATGAGGCGGCCGCTCGTGCCATTCGCGCAGGTGCGAGCGGCTTCGTGCTCAAAGACGCCGACCCTGAGTTCTTGCTCGCCGCGATCCGCACGGTGCATGCCGGCAACGCTGTGCTCGCTCCGTCGGCGACGAGGGAACTGTTCGAGCATTTCGGCGGTTCGACGGCCGCCGACGGCGAGGCTGGCGGCGAGCGGACCGACCCGCCCCGCTTCGGCACGCTGACCTCGAGGGAACGGGAGATCTTCTTGCTCGCGGCGCGTGGGTTGAGCAACTCCGAGATCGCGACGAACGAGTTCTTGAGTGAAGCGACCGTCAAGACTCATGTGAGCCGCATCCTCGCCAAACTGGATTTGCGCGACCGGGTGCAACTCGTCGTCTTCGCATTCGAGCATCGGCTGCTGTGATCGACGGTCGACCGGGTCGCCCAAGTCATTCTCCGGATGTACGGGTATACGACTCGAGTGCGATTCGGATCGGACCCGGTCGTGTCTAGCGTGGAGCGCATGCAGACGACGACATCGAACACCGGCCTGGTCGCCCGAGTCCACGAGCTCACCAAGACCTACGGCTCTGGGCTCAACCAGGTGCATGCCCTGGCAGGCGTGACGCTCGGGATTCGCGAAGGCGAGTTCACCGCCATCATGGGGCCGAGCGGTTCGGGCAAATCCACCCTTATGCACATCATGGCCGGGCTGGATTCGGCCTCCAGCGGGCAGGTCTGGCTGGGCGAGACCGACATCACCGCCCTCGGAGACAGTCAGCTGACCGTGCTGCGACGCAGACGGGTCGGCTTCGTCTTCCAGTCGTTCAACCTCGTGCCGACCCTCGACATCGCAGGAAATCTGCTGTTGCCGTTCGAGCTCGACGGGCGCCGGCCCTCCGCGGACGAACGCGAGTGGGTTGACGGGCTCATCGACTCCCTTGGCCTGCGCGACCGGTTGCGGCACCGGCCGCACGAACTCTCGGGCGGACAGCAGCAGCGGGTCGCGATCGCCCGAGCGCTGGCCACCCGCCCCGACCTAGTCTTCGCCGACGAGCCGACCGGCAACCTCGACTCCCGGACTGGCCGTGAGGTGCTCACGCTCCTGGCTGCCGCGAGCAAGCAGTACGGCCAGAGCATCGCGATGGTCACCCACGACCCGATCGCCGCGAGCTTCGCCGACCGCATCGTGTTCCTCGCCGACGGTCGCCTCGTCGCGGACCGGCCGAAGTCGACCCCCGAACAGATTTCGGGATTCATGCTTTCGATGGAGGAGGTGGCATGATCCGCCGTGGCATGGGCGAGCATGCATCGAGCATCCTCGTCGCAACCCTCAGCAGTGCCTTCGGGGTCGCCTTGCTGCAGGTCACGGGAGTGCTCGGGGTCGCGATCGGGGCCGACGACCGCACCGGATCGAGCCCGGCCGCGATCATGATGCTCGCCATCGTCTCGGTCGTATTCATGGTGATCGCGATCTACGTCGCCTCGATCGTGACCGCGAACACGTTCGCCACGGTGGTCGCAGGGCGCACCAGGACGATCGCGCTGCTGCGCCTGATCGGTTCGAGCGCCAGGGCCCAACGGCGGGCGGTGGCCCGCGAGGGGCTCGGCGTCGGCATACTCGGCGCGTTGCTCGGGGCGATCGCGGGCACGTTATTCGTGGCAATGCTCACGTTAGTTTGCGTGCAGACCGGATTCCTGCCATCGCTCGACTACGGACACTTCCAGCCCACGGTGCTGCTTCCCGTCGCCGGCGTCGTGCTAACAACCTGGCTGGCCTCGTGGGTCGGCTCGAAGCGAGTGCTGACCGTCACCCCGATGCAGGCCATCGGCAGCGCCGCCGAGCGCAGTCGCGACGAGGTCGCGGCCAGGCCCAAGCGCAACACCACGGCGGCCGTGCTGATCGCGGTCGGAGCCGCTCTGCTCGTGCTCGGCGTCGTTGCGGGACTGGTCACGCCGCTCGCCGTGTTCCTCGGGCTGATCGGCGGCATCCTCTCGTTCACGGGCGTCGTCCTCGCCGCAGAGTTCGTGATGCCGCCGGCGCTGCGGCTGGCCGGAAAACTGCTCGGTGCGAGCGCCGAGGCGCGGCTCGCGGCCGAGAACGCCCTGCGCTACCCGGAGCGCAGCTCGCGCACGACCATCGGGCTCGTGATCGGCGTCACACTGATCACGATGTTCGGCGTCGCCGTGGCGAGCTTCCGGCAGATGGTGCGGATCGCGCAGCAGGCGCAGCCCTACGTCTACCAGGGCATCGATGACATCCTGAACATCACGGTGACCGTGTTCTCGGTGCTGGTCGGGTTCAGTGCGCTGATCGCGGCCGTCGGCATGATGAACAACCTGTCGCTCAGCGTCATGCAGCGCACCCGGGAACTCGGTCTGCTTCGCGCTCTGGGCTTCTCCACGCGGCAGTTGCGCCGCATGATCCGTGCCGAGAGTGCCCAGCTGACCCTTGCTTCGGTGCTCGCCGGCCTGGTTCTGGGCGCGTTCTACGGCTGGGTCGGAGCACAATCGCTGCTCGGCGCGGCGAACGGCATGCCTGGCATCGTCCCGCCGGGTGTGCCGTGGCTGCTGCTGGCCGTGATCGCGCTTGCGACGGCCCTGCTGACCTGGGTCGCGTCCGTCGCACCCGCCAGGCGTGCCATCCGCGTCTCGCCCGTGGAGGCGCTCGCCGTAGATTGACCGCTGGATTCGCTGCGTCGCCAACTCGGGCCGTGTGGTTTCCGCGTTGGATTCCGGGTGCTCGTCCGCTGCGTTCGTATCGATTTCGCCAAGTTGTCGACGTGCTGTGGCATGCGGCCCGGGCGGTGCTACCCTTGACATATGCGTTTCGGTCTGCTCCTCCTTAGCCGCCGCGACGGGTCCTAGACTTCAGGCCTCCCCGTCGCGGAGTTCGCCGTTGGCTTGGACCGCAGGTGAGGAGCTCAGGACTATGAAGAACACGCAGAACCCGTCGGCGATGCCGATCCATCGCTACCGTCCGTTTCACGAGCAGATTCGCGTCGACCTTCCGGATCGCACGTGGCCGTCGAAGCGGATAACCCAAGCGCCCATGTGGTGCGCTGTCGACCTCCGGGACGGAAACCAGGCACTCATCGATCCGATGAG
>CAYRUW010000046.1:0-9373 GCA_964427465.1 uncultured Diaminobutyricimonas sp. | reverse complement strand
CGCACCCGGCTGCGGATGGCCGAACAGGAGAAGCTGGAAGCGCCGATCGAAAGCTTTCCGCCCGAGCCGGTGGGTGCGGTTCGGGTGCGGCTGCTCACGCAAGACGCGGTCGCCGACCTGCGCGGTCCGACGGTGTGCGAGGTGATCGACCCGGCTCAAGCGGATGCCGTGATCGCGAGACTCGGTCCCGATCCGCTCGTCGATGACCTGGCCGAGGGCGAACGCCGGTTCGTGCAGGCGGTTCGCAAGAAGCAGACGCCGATCGGGTTGTTGCTGATGGACCAGTCGGTCGTGAGCGGTATCGGCAACGTGTATCGGGCCGAGTTGCTTTTCCGGGCACGGCTCAACCCGCACACTCCGGGCAAGATGCTCACCGAGGAGCAAGCCGTCGGGCTCTGGCGAGACTGGGCGCACCTGCTAGAAGTCGGCGTGCGGACCGGCCAGATGCTGACGATGGACGATCTCGACGACGAGGCCCTGCAGCGGGCCCTCGCGAGCCGCGAAGACCGCCATTGGGTCTACCGCCGGGCGGGGCTGCCCTGCCGGGTTTGCGGAACTCCGATCGCGATGGAACTGGCTGCGGGCCGCAAACTCTTCTGGTGCCCCCAAGACCAGCGGGCTTGACGGCCGCGCGGAACCGAATCCTTCACGCAGCGCGCGCGCTAGCCCGAGCGGAGGCCGCTTCTGGTCCCCGCTCGGGGCGCGCTCGTTGGCCCCCGGCGTTGTTGTCGACGCTTCGGGCGTTTCTGTTATTCGGCGCTGATGTGCGCGTAGAGGAACCAGCGGTCCTGCTCGAGCGAGCGTGCGATCTCAATCGCGACATCCTGGCTCACCTGGTCAAGCGATTCGAGTTCCTCCACGGCTGTGCGCAAAGTCTCGAGTACCGCATCGATCTGGGCGACGACCTCGGCGATGACATCGTCGGACTGGCGGAAGCCGGCCGTCATCTTGGGGGTCTTGGCCTTCTCGGCAACGGTCTGGATGCGCGAATCGATCGGCAGGCCGAGGGCGATTACCCGCTCCGCGGCAGCATCCGCGTGATGCCGGGCATGGTCCACCACCACGTCGAGCAGTTCGTGCACCGACTGGAAGTTGGGCCCGCGCACATGCCAGTGCGCTTGCTTGCCGTCGATGGAAAGTGCCGTCAGGTCCATGACGACCTGACTTAGGAACTGTGCCACTCCCGCAGCGACATCTGGGTTCATCGAGTTCTGGGGAACAGACTGAGTGCTGGTCATCGTGCTCTTCCTTTCGAGTCTCGTTGTATCAAACGCTACGCCGCTGCGAATGTTCCGCAAGCAGCCTGAGCCTGGGCCAACGGCGGGCCCGAATACTCGGGGGTTTACCCCACCTTCGGTTTGGTTGTGCGCCGGATACCGCGATCCGAGCCGCGCGACGAAGCTGGGCATTGCCCGTGCGTGAGAATTGGAGCACCCATGACTACCCAACCGATGTCGTTCTACGGAAGGCTTTGGCGCCTGGTTCCGCAAGAGCTGGGGTTCCTGCTGCCCACTCTGCCGGTCGTGATCGCCGGCTATGCGGTACTGAGCGCGCTGTTCTCGGCGGGCAGCGGCACGCTCGCCGTTTTCGTGGGGGTGTTCCTGCTGGTAGCCATGATGTACGCGGCGCGCGGGTTCGGCATGTTCGAGCTGCTGCGGTTGCGAGCGGCGGGGCGTCCGGCGATCGAAGCGCCGCGGTGGGAAACGCGTGGGGTCACCGGGTTCTGGGCGAAACTGTTCGCACCGTTCGCGAACGGGCACTACTGGCTGTACCTGCTGCACGGCGTCTTGGTGAATCCGATCGTTGGCATCGTGACCTGGTCGATTGCGTTCAGCTGGCTCGTCACCGCGGTGGCCACGAGCACCTATTGGATCTACTCCCGCTGGCTGCCCGAGCCGACGCGCGACTGGGGCTTTCTCGAACGCGGCTTGAGCATGGTCCTGCCCGGCGCGGATCTGCGCGTCGACCGGCTGGTCGCCGACAACATCCTCTTCGCCGTCATCGGCGTAGTCATGCTGCTCATGCTGCCGTTCATAACGCGCGGGCTCACGATGCTGCACTGGCTGATCGCCCGTGGCATGCTCTCCCGGTTCCGCAGCGAACATCTCGCGGAGCAGGTCGCTGAGGTATCGGCGTCTCGCACGGCCGCAGTGGCGGCCGAGGGCACGGCACTGCGTCGGCTCGAACGCGACATCCACGACGGTCCGCAGCAGCGGCTCGTGCGCATGCAGATGGACCTGGCGACGGCCGAACGCAAGCTCGAGACCGACCCGCAAGCCGCACGGATTCTGGTCTCGGAGGCGATGCAGCAGGCAAAGGATGCTCTCGAGGAACTTCGCGCTTTGTCTCGCGGCTTTGCCCCGCCGATCCTGCTGGACCGAGGCCTCGCCGCCGCGCTCGACTCGCTGACCCTGCGCAGCCCCGTGCCGGTGAACTTCGTGAACGCGCTGCCGGCCGAGGTGGCTCTGCCACCTGAAATCGAGCGCAACGCGTATTTCGTCGGTGCAGAGCTGCTCGCCAACGCCGCGAAGCACGCGTCGGCCGGCCAGATCGAGTTGCGTCTGGGTCTGCGGGAGGCCGAAAGCGCGGTGTGGCTCGACCTGGTCGTGACCGACAACGGCATGGGCGGCGCCCGGATGGTCGAGGGCCATGGCCTGGCCGGGCTCGTAGAGCGCCTGCGCGGTGTCGGCGGCCGGCTCGACGTGAGCAGTCCCACGGGCGGTCCGACCACGGTTTCGGCGCACCTGCCGGTGTCGGCTGCGGCATTCGGCGCATCCGACGCGCCGGCCCCCTGAGCAAGGGTGCTGCCGGGCCGTGCCGTGGGCGCGGCCATTCACCCGTGAGCCGTGGGCTCAGCGTGACGAGTGACCACGAGGTGCCGGGACGCGCCCCCGTGCGTCTACGCTGAAGTCCATGTCAACCAGCCTTCGGGTAGTCGTCGCCGACGACTCGGTGCTGCTTCGCGAGGGGCTGGTCCGGCTGCTGGAGGAAGCCGGATACGAAATCGCCGGCTCGTACGGCGACGCGGAGGCACTGCTCGCCCAACTCGCCGAGGTCCAACCGGACCTGGTGGTTCTCGACGTGCGCATGCCGCCCACGTTTCGCGACGAAGGAGTGCGGGCCGCGCTTCGCATCC
This sequence comes from uncultured Diaminobutyricimonas sp., assembly GCA_964427465.1. Classification (GTDB taxonomy): domain Bacteria; phylum Actinomycetota; class Actinomycetes; order Actinomycetales; family Microbacteriaceae; genus Diaminobutyricimonas. Next base: position 6,237 of record CAYRUW010000046.1, on the reverse strand, counting down.
GTAAGGAGTCGCCGCGGGCGGGAATCCTGCTGCTGTCGCAATACGTCGAGGTAACCTATGCGCAGGAGCTTCTCTCGTCGGGAGGAGGCGGCATCGGCTACTTGCTCAAAGACCGGGTCTCATCGATCCATGAATTGAGCGACGCTATCGAGCGGATTTCTTCGGGTGGCACAGTGCTCGATCCGGAGGTGGTGGCGAACCTCATCGGCCGACGGCACGATCCGCTTGCGACGCTGACGCCGCGGGAGCGCGAGGTGCTTGTGCTCATGGCCCAGGGGCGCACCAACGCTGCGATCTCGAAGGAGCTGTTCATCGGCACGGGCGCGGTGGAGAAGAACGTGACCTCGATTTTCGCCAAGCTCGGCCTGGAGGACTCGGGCAGCGACCACCGGCGGGTGCTCGCCGTGATCGCGTGGCTGCAGCACGCTGGAGCGCCCGGCCCAATATGAGTCGTCGGCGCCGAGTCGAATACGGCTGAGAAGCCAAACCCTCTCGGGTATCCGTGTCTCCGATTGCGGCGCGGCGACTGTCGACCGTGCGGAATCAGCGCATTGCCGCTACGTGCAATGCAATGCTCTTGAGGTTCCGTATCCGTCGCTCGTAGCGCGCGGCCAGCACGATGAGCAGCAACCCGCCGACACCGAGCCAGAGCCACCACGGCACGGATTCGTAGGCGGCGCGGATCTGCGGCGCGAAGGTGGCGATTGCGTGCACGAGGGTCACGCCGATTCCGATCAGGAACGGCGCCTGCAACCGCCGGATCAGGCCCACCACGATCACCGCGACACCCACGACCCCGATTCCGACTAGGCGCCACATGGGGCGGTCTTCGACGGTCGCGACGAGCGAGGGCACCAGCAGCACGACAGTGCCGGGCCCGAGCAACGCCCAGCTCCGCGCCTGCGGCCGCCTCGCCTGGTCGAGCTCTCCGCTTACGAGCAATGCCAGGGCGATCGGAACGCTGGCGAACTCGAGCGGGTCGAGCGATCCGGTGGCGACACCGACGGTGCCGGCCAGGGCCGCCGCGCCCAGGGCGACCCAGGAGAGTGCCAAGCCGAGCGGCGCACGTCGTACCGCGAACGAGGTCACATGGATCAGGCAGAACAGCAGCACGAGCGCGAGCGCCCGTAGCGGGCCGAACCGCGTCGAGTCGAGGGCGGGCAGTTCCACAATCAGCAGGGCGACCAGTCCTGTGATCGCGACCGCGCTGGCGAGCTGTGACCGCAAGCGAAGATGCGGGCGATCGTCGGGCGGGCCGCCGGCTTCGCCGCTGCCGCTCTCGTTTCGGCCGCGCTCGCCGCGGCCGGCACCGGCGAGTCCGAACGCGACGATCACGGTGATCGCTGCGGCCGCCGCTGCCCACGCATCCGGTTGCAGACTCCACGCAGGACCGTCGAATGTGTCGACCGCGGCATGCCCGAACCCGGTCACGAGCACGCCCGCCAGCCCGGCTGCGGTCGCAACGTCGAGGTACTGCTGTGCGTCACGCGTCCCGGGAATCCAGCTTCCTGCGAGCGCGAGCACCGCGGATGCGCCGAGCACGACCACGGCGCGAACTGCGCTGCCCGTCGTGGCCGTCACAGCGAGCGGGAGGATCGCCACCGTCAGCCCGCCGAGCACGATGAACGCCGGTGCCGGGCCCGGGCGTCCGCGGCGCCGCTCGCCGCGCGCAGCGAGGGCGGCGACGATGAGCAGCGCACCGCCGAGTGGAAGCACGTAGGCCTCCACCAGTTCGGTGCCGTTCTCGGCCAGGCGCCACCACACTCCGGCGATCGCCAGCGCCAACGCTGCCCAGCCGGCATGCCGTCGGGGCGAGGCCGAAGCGAACAGACCGTCGGCACTGACCGCCGACGGCAGCGCGGCGACCGCGGCCAGGATGAGCATGATCCAGCTCGCATCGGTCGGCCACGCGATGGCATGCGCGAGCGCCGGCAGCGCGAGCGCCAGCGCGCCGATCTCCGCGGCGCTCCGGGTCGGTGTGCCGGCCCGGCGCAGGCCGAGTGCGAGCGCGGCCGCCGTCACCACGACGGCCGCCGCGAGGGGCGCGGCGCGGATCGCGAGTTCGTCGAAGTCGAGCACTCGCGCGAGCGAGTCCAGCATGAGGTAGACCGCTGGGGCCAGCAGCACGCCTGCGCTCACGCGCTCCGCCCGGTGCGCCCGGTTCTGGGGCAGGGCGATCCACAGCACGAGCGATGCGAGCAGGATCGCGCCGGAGCCGAGGCTCGCCTGGAACTCCGGCAGCACCAAGTCCGCACGAGCATCCGCCGTCGTATCGCCGAGAAGCAGCCCCGCGACGAGGTTCGACAAGGCGGCCACCGGTGCCGTGATCCAGAACAGTGTGCGACGGTCGGCTTCCGCGAGCACGCGCATGAGCGGCAGTGCCGCCACGAGGACGAATGCGGCGGAGGCGAGTGCCACGAAGCGGAGCGAGCCGAGCACCGAGATCTCGAGCCCGGGCGGATCGGCGAACAGCAGATGCTGTGGGGTGGCCGCCGCGGCGACGAGCGCGACGATCACGGCGAGCGCGAGCAGGGCGGCGCGCAGTCTGGTACCGCCGTGCTGTTCCGCATGCCGGGACTCAGCAGATGTTCCATCGTCCGTGCCGCTCGCCTCGACCGGAGATGCTGCAGCAGTCCTTGCGACGGCGACACGGCCGAGTGAAAGCACCACGACTGCACCCGCGCTCGCCGCCCACCAGGTCTGTGTGCTCGCCCAGCCAGTCGAATAGCCGAACACGAGCGCGACCGCGGCGAGGGCGATCGCGAAGGCGAGACTGGTCGGTCGAGGTCGCGCGCGGCCGACGACGAGCGTCGCAATCGCTCCGAGCGCCAGTACGAGCCAGCCGGCCGCGATTGCGAGCGGGGTCTGCAGCAGTGGAACCGAGAGCACGAGCACCACGGCTGCGGACCAGGCGAGCAACGCCCGGTGCGAGGCGAGCCGGCCGGCGATCGTCCAGACTCCTGCGGCGATCGCGACGGCCAACGCGAGGGCGAGCGCGGCGAGGCCGTGCACATCGTCGGGCTCGGCGATCGTCTCGGTGGCGGCGAAGCTCCACGCGTTCGCGAGCGACCTGTCGATGACCGTGGCCACTCCCAGAACCAGGCGTGCCACCGGATAGGTGGCGATCAGTCCGGCAACGATCGCTGCGGCTATCGCGGCGACGGCCAAAGGCATGCGGCGGCGGTCCGCTCGCATGCGAGCAGCATCCGCGAGCAGCGCGACGACAGCGGCCGCCAAGGTGGGTGCGAAGATGCCGAATCCGGGGGAGTCGACACGGAACGCCGTCGCGGCGCACGCGCTTGCGGCGGCGACCCCGCCGACGGCGGCTACCGGTCCGGCGGCGATCCTGACGATTTTCGATTCGTCGGCTCTTGCGGCGACCGCGGCAACGGCCGCAGCGGTCGCGGCCAGGATGCAAAGAGCGATCGCCGGCGACCAGTCGGAGAGCGGACCCGTGGAGAACGGATCGACGAAGAACCCGGTGAAGAGTGCGAGCGTCAGGCCGCCGAAAGCGGCGGCCACCACGACGATCCGTTCCGGCGTCGCGGGAACTGGTGGCCCGCCTGCTCGCCGCACCTGGATCGCGGGCAGCGCGAGCGCGGGGATCGCTGCCGCGGTGAATGCGGCAAAGGTCCGGGTGACCTCATCGAATCCGGTCGCCGTACCCGCGGTCAGCATGGCGGTCGCGAACGGAAGCAGCGCGGATGCGACGACGCTGGGCGTGCGCAGTGCGCTCACGCGGTGCCATGCCACGAATGCGGTCGAGGCGATCAGCAGGGCCACGCCCCAGTAGATGAGACCATCTGCCGCGGCCGTACCGAACAGGTCGTTCGCCCGAATCGCCCAGATGTCGAGCAGCACGAGGATCGCGGCGAACACCGCGATACCCTCTCCGGTCGCGATGAGCCGACGCCGCTTCAGCACGGATGCGGCTGCGATCGACGCGAGCGTCACCGCGGCGACGATCACGGTCCGGCCGACGAGGCCGAAAGTGATGAGCGCCACGAGGGTGAAGAAGATCGCGGCGACCGATAGCAACGCTACGCCGACCACCAGGAGCAGCACTTGCACTCCCGAGCGGCTCCTCGAACCGACGGCTGGGGTCGCCTCTGCGGCTGGCTCAGGGCCGTCGGCGTCCGCCGTGTTTGCAAGCTGAGCCGGGGAAGTCGCCGATGGGCGCTCCGCGTCGTGACCGGCACCGACCGCTGTCTGCGCCACCGGACCGGGCTGGTCGGCGGCTGTGTGCGCGGCCGGCGCGGGGAATGCAGCCGCTGCTGCGCCCTGGCCTCTCACAGCATCCGCAGCCACGGCGTCCGGTGCTGCCGTCGCCTGCCGTTCCGCGAGCCGCTGCGCCGTCTCATACCGGATGCGCCCGATGAGCAGCAGGCGCTGATCGAGTTGTTCGGCCGCGGTCGCGGAGAGCGCGGCCAGCTCGCCGGCCGCGGGATGGTTGAGGTCCAGTCCGCAAGCTGGGCAGACGAGTGTGCCGAGCGTGGCGAAGCATGCGGGGCACTGACTTTGGTCGGTGAGGTCGCGGGGGTCGCGCGGAAAATAGACTGTGCCCGCGTATGCCGCGTAGTCGACGGTTCGATGCTCCACCATCCGGCTCCCTCGCCTCGTTTCGCGCAAGGCTAGCGTTCCGGTGCGACTGCGGTGCCGTTTTCCACAGCCCGGCGATCCGCTCCGCGCGGTCACGCGGTCTCTGCGGTGTGGCCGGCGTCGGCTGGCCGGCAGGCACGGAGTCTATGCTCTGGGGTGGAGACGGGCGGGGATGAAGCGATGAGCAACAGTTCGGGCGGCCCGGTACCGCTTGCGGCCGAGAGTCTCGACGCGCTCCGGCAGCGGACGAGCGTCAAGTGGCGGCTGTATCCGCCCGACGTGCTGCCCTTGTTCGTAGCCGAGATGGACTATCCGATCGCTCCGGCGGTGCGGGATGTGCTCATCGACCTCGCGCGTCGCTCCGACACCGGATACGTGACCTCGCCAGAGCCGGTCGCGGCGGCGTTCGCACAGTTCGCGGGTGCGCGTTGGGGCTGGGATGTTGCCCCTGAGGGCATCCGCACGACCACCGACGTGGGGGTCGCCATCGTGGAGACCTTGCGGCAGGCGATCCGCCCGGGTGAAGCGGTCGTGGTCACGCCCCCCGTGTATCCGCCGTTTTTCGATCTGATTCCGGAGGCCGGCGGGGTCGTCGCCGAGGTCCCGTTGCTCGGACCGGAGGGCGGGTGGCGTCTCGACCTCGCAAGCATCGACCGCGCGTTCGCCGCGGGTGCGCGGGCGCTCCTGCTTTGCAGCCCGCACAATCCGGTCGGGCTCGTGCACGATCGCGAGACTCTGGCCGAGGTGGCGCGGATCGCGAACCGGCACGGTGCGATCGTCGTGAGCGACGAGATCCATGGCCCGCTAACCCACTCGGACGCCGTGTTCACGCCCTTCCTCTCGGTGTCGGATGTGGCGCGTTCGGTCGGCGTGACGGTCACGTCCGCGAGCAAGGGCTGGAACCTCGCAGGGCTCAAGTGTGCGCTCATGGTCGCTCAAGCGCCCGAGTCCCTGGCTTTGCTCGACGCCATGCCCGTCGAGGTCGGCTATCGCACGAGCTTGTTCGGTCTGCACGCCTCGACGGCGGCGTTCGCTCGCGCAGGCCAGTGGCTCGATTCGGCCGTCGCCGCGATCGAGCAGAACCGCAGGCTGCTCACCGACCTGCTCGCGCAACACCTCCCCGAAGTCCGGTATCTCGAGCCCACCGCGGGCTACCTCGCCTGGCTCGACTTCTCGAAACTCGGCTGGGGCGCGGACCCGAGCGAGCCGATCCTCGACCGCGCTCGGGTTGCGCTCAACCCCGGCCCCGCCTTCGGACCGCAAGGCGAGGCGCACGCTCGTCTCAACCTGGCGTGCGCTTCCGAAGTGCTCAGCGAGGCGATCGAACGCATCGGGGCCCTCTGACCCAATTGGAGGGGATGACGGGAATCGAACCCGCACCATCAGTTTGGAAGACTGAGGCTCTACCATTGAGCTACATCCCCGCACGGGGCCGCCGGAGCGGCCGGTGCGCGAGAAAGCCTACTGCATCCGCGCTGTGACGGGTGCAGACGTGCGCATGCGGCACAATCGTTGTCGGCTAGACTTGCCGGGGCCGACTCTCGGACGACCCCGATCAACCGTCGATCTGGACACGGCTCACACATGACCGGGGCGTAGCTCAGCTTGGCTAGAGCGCCCGCTTTGGGAGCGGGAGGC
>CAYRUW010000045.1:0-9657 GCA_964427465.1 uncultured Diaminobutyricimonas sp. | reverse complement strand
GTCGTGGGCCGGGGATGCCTGGGCCGGCCGTGGCTGTTCGGCGACCTCGCTGCGGCCTTCCGTTCGCCTGCAGGCGGCTGGACGCCTGCCCGGCCGTCGCTCGGGGATGTTGCACGCGCCTTCAAGCGGCATGCCGAACTGCTCGTCGAGTTCTTCGGCGGCGACGAGGCCCGGGCTTGCCGCGACATCCGCAAGCATGTGGCGTGGTATTTCAAGGGCTATGCGGTCGGCGGCGACTTGCGCGCCCGGCTGGCCTCGGTCGAGACCTTGCAGCAGCTCGATGGGCTGCTCGCGGGGCTCGACTGGCGGCAACCGTACCCTGGCGAGGCGGCCGAAGGCCAGCGAGGTCGGGCCGGCACGCCCAAAGTGCCGGCGTTGCCGGACAGGTGGCTCGAATCCCGCCAATTGCAACCGAAACACCAGAACGAGCTCGGCGAAGCCGAATTGGACATCAGTGGCGGGTGATGGCGCGCGCTACGGCGCGGCCGATATCGAACGCTGGTGGCCCGAGCAGCATCCGAGTCCTCGCAGCGATTTTGCGCGCGATCGGGCCAGGCTTCTGCACTCGAGCGCGCTGCGCCGGCTCGCCGCGAAGACCCAGGTGCTCAGCCCGACGACTGGCCTCGACTTCGCGCGAAACCGGCTGACCCACTCGCTCGAGGTTGCTCAGGTCGGCCGGGAGCTTGCAGCGAGCCTCGGACTCGATCCGGATGTCGTGGACACGGCGTGCCTCGCGCACGATCTGGGGCATCCACCGTTCGGTCACAACGGCGAGCGCGCCCTCAACGACTGGGCCCGCGACATCGGCGGTTTCGAGGGCAACGCGCAGACCCTGCGGCTGCTGACCCGAATCGAGCCGAAAGTGTTCGGTGCCGACGGTCGCCCCTACGGGCTCAACCTCACTCGTGCGAGCCTCGACGCGAGCTGCAAGTACCCGTGGCCGCGCGAGGCCGGCGTGATCGATCCCAGCGGTCGCAGCAAGTTCGGGTTCTACGCCGACGATGCCCAGGCCTTCGAGTGGATGCGCCAGGGCGCGCCGGAGCGGCGGCCGAGCATCGAGGCTCAGGTCATGGATTTCAGCGACGACGTCGCATATTCGGTGCACGATTTCGAGGACGCGGTCGTGGCCGGATACGTCGACGTGCGGGCGCTTCGCGCATCCGCCTCGCAGGAGGGCCTGATCGGCCAGATCGCGGATTGGACCGGCGATGCGATCGGCCGCGACGAGCTCGAGGCCGCTTTCGTCCGCCTCGCCGCGGGTGAGGCTTGGCTGGATTCTTGGGATGCCACTCGCACGGCACAAGCCCGGTTGAAGAACCTGACCAGCCAGCTAATCGGCCGGTTCGTGCGCGCGGCGACCCGGGCCACCCGTGCTGCATACCCGCAAGGTTCGATCGTGAGGTTCGGCGCGAGCATCGTCGTGCCCGATCGCATCCGGGCCGAGATCGCAGTGCTCAAGGGGATCGTCGCCGCTTTCGTGATGTCCACGAGCGCCCGGCAGCCGATCTACGAGAGCCAGCGGGCAGTGCTCACCGAACTCGCCCAGGCGCTCTACGCTGCTGGGCCCGAGCGCCTGGACCCGTCGTTCGAAGCCGATTGGCATGATGCGACGACGGATGCCGAGCGCAAGCGAGTGGTTGTGGATCAGGTCGCTTCGCTCACCGACCAGTCGGCGCTCGCTTGGCACGAGCGGCTTCGAACCTAGAATCGAGGCGTGGCCGGCCTGATCAGACGAAGCGACATCGACGAGGTCCGGTCGCGCACCAACATCGCGGATGTCGTCGGCGACTACGTCACGTTGAAGCGTGCTGGCATCGACTCGATGAAGGGCCTGTGCCCTTTCCACGACGAACGCACGCCAAGTTTTCACGTGCGCCCGCAGGCGGGTCGCTACCACTGCTTCGGTTGCGGCGAAGGCGGCGACGTTTTCAGCTTTCTCGAGAAGCTCGACCATCTCAGCTTTCAGGAGGCGGTCGAGCGGCTCGCCGGGCGTATCGGCTACCAGTTGCACTACGAGGATGGCGCAAGCGCGAGCGAGCACGGCAATCGCAGCCGCCTGCTCGCGGCGAACCGTGCGGCGGAAGAGTTTTTCGCCGCGCACTTGCTAGCCGCGGAGGCCGAGCCCGGCCGCCGGTTTCTGGGCGAGCGCGGTTTCGATCAGGCTGCGGCGGAGCGGTTCGGCGTCGGCTTCGCGCCCAAGTCGTTCGATGCGCTCAACACGCACTTGCGTTCCCGGGGGTTCTCCGACCAGGAGCTGCTTGCGGCGGGACTCGTCGGCGAGGGCGAGCGCGGCCTGTACGACCGGTTCCGCGGCCGGGTGATCTGGCCGATCCGGGACACCACCGGACAGACGCTCGGTTTCGGCGCGCGCCGGGTGCTCGAGGACGACCAGGGCCCGAAGTACCTGAACACCCCGGAAACGCCGGTCTACCACAAGGGTCAGGTGCTCTACGGGCTCGACCTGGCCAAACGGGACATCGCTCGCGGCAAGCAAGTCGTGATCGTAGAGGGATACACGGATGTCATGGCGTGCCATCTCGCGGGAGTGACTACCGCGATCGCGACGTGCGGTACCGCGTTCGGCGTCGAGCACATCAAAGTGGTGCGCCGCGTGCTCGGCGATGCCGAGGAGGGCGTGCCCGGTGCGCGCGGCGAGGTGATTTTCACGTTCGACCCCGACGAGGCCGGCCAGAAGGCGGCGAGTCGTGCTTTCGCCGAAGAGCAGAGGTTCGCCGCCCAGACCTTCGTCGCTGTCGCCTCCGATGGTCTGGACCCGTGCGATTTGCGGCTGAAACGCGGCGACGACGCCGTGCGAAGGCTCGTGCAACAGCGTCGGCCGATGTTCGAGTTCATGCTCCGCCGGGTGCTCGACGCACACGACCTCGAAACCGTCGAGGGCCGGGTGGGCGCCCTGCGGGAGGCCGCGCCGATCGTTGCCGGCATTCGCGATCCCGCGCTCGGCTCGGGCTATGTGCGAAATCTGGCTGGCTGGCTCGGCATGGACCTCGCGGAGGTCGGCCGGGCGGTCAAGTCGGTGCTGTCGGCACGCGGCAGGGATGGCGGTTCCGCCGAGATCGCCCGGCCCGCGCAAGTGGCGCCGTCGCTCGTGCAATTGCCGTCGGATCCGAACACCCGCCTCGAGCGGGATGCGCTCATGGCGATCCTTCAGCATCCGGAACTGGTGGGCCGGGAACTGGCCGAACGTGCCGCTTTCGTGGCATTCGCGAACCAGTCGCTCGCGATCGTGCGCGACGGGGTCGCCGCGAGTCTGGATGCGTTCGGCAGCCCGCAATGGCTTTCGCGGGTTACCGATCAGGTGCCGCAGCCGTTCGCGAGTCTCGTGCAGCAACTCGGGGTGGCGCCCATCCCGGGCGACCCCGAGCAACTGGATGTCTACTGCCGGGGGGTCGTGTCGCACTTGCTCGAGCGAGAGCTGCTGCGGCGCAAAGTCGAACTGCTCGGTGCCCTGCAGCGTACGGATGCGGCAGCCGACCCCGAGCGGCACCGCGCGATCCAGCACGAGCTCGTGACCATCGAAGCGGATCGGCGCGTGCTGCGGCCGGAGTGACAGCGCGGGCTACCGTTCCTGACCGAACGATGTGAGCTCGATCAGCGCACATGCAGGAACCTGAGGGTTCTCCAGGCTGTTGTGTTATGCGTTAATCGCACAGCTCGGTGGACGCTTTCCAGAAGGGCACCCGGCCACCGTGCTCGATCACGGGAGGTGGATCGGAGCGATGTCTTCCGCATTCGCATCGCGTAAGCGAAGGGTTGCCGTGTTCGGGGCGAGCACCGTATTCGCCTTGATCCTCGTCGGCTGCACAGGTGGGGGTGGCGAAACCGACGGTGGCGGTCAAGAGGGTGTCACGGTTGTCGTCGGCACGACGGACCGGGTGACCTCGATCGACCCGGCCGGATCATACGACAACGGTTCGTTTGCGATCATGAACCAGGTTTACCCGTTCCTCATGAACACCCCGTACGGGAGCCCCGACGTCGAACCCGACATCGCCGAGTCCGGCGAGTTCACCGCGCCCGACGAGTACACGGTGACTTTGAAGAGCGGTCTGGTTTTCGCCAACGGCAACGAGTTGACCTCTTCTGACGTGAAGTTCACCTTCGACCGGCAGTTGCAGATCAATGCCGCCACTGGACCGGCGAGCTTGCTGGGCAACCTCGAGAGCGTCGACACCCCTGACGATCTCACGGTCGTGTTCAACCTGAGGGATCCCGAAGACCAGACGTTCCCGCAAGTCCTTTCGAGCCCGGCCGGGCCGATCGTCGACGAAGACGTGTTCCCGGCCGATGAGGTCATGCCGGACGACGACATCGTCGCCCAGGAGCCTTTCGCCGGGCAGTACACGATCACGCAGTACGACTTGAACAACCTCGTGCAGTTCGAACGGTTCGACGGCTATCAGGGCGTGCTCGGTCCCGCAGAGAACGCTAGGGTCAACCTTCGCTATTTCACCGACTCCAACAACCTCAAGCTCGCCGTGCAGGAGGGCGATGTCGATGTCGCGCATCGTAGCCTCTCGGCAACCGACGTCGAAGACCTCGAGAACAACGACCAGGTGACCGTGCACACGGGCCCCGGCGGCGAAATCCGCTACATAGTGTTCAATTTCGACACCCAGCCCTACGGCGCACAGACCGACGATGCCGACCCGGAGCGCGCGCTCGCGGTGCGCGAGGCGATCGCGCACCTGATCGACCGTTCCGAGATCTCGGAACAGGTCTATCGGGGCACATACACTCCGCTGTATTCGTATGTTCCCGAGGGCCTCACGGGCGCAGTCGAGCCGCTCATCGAGTTGTACGGAGACGGTTCCGGAGGGCCGGACCCGGATGCCGCCGAAGCGGTGCTCGCCGACGCCGGCGTCGAGACCCCGGTGCAATTGAGCCTGCAGTACAGCCCGGACCATTACGGCCCGAGCTCGGGCGACGAGTATGCGCTCATTCAGGATCAGCTCGAGAGTTCGGGTCTGTTCGAGGTCGACTTGCAGTCCACGGAGTGGACCCAGTATTCGCAGGATCGGGTCGAGGATGTCTATCCCGCGTATCAGCTCGGCTGGTTCCCGGATTACTCGGACGCCTCGAACTACCTGGCCCCGTTCTTCGGCGCGAACAGCTTCCTCGCCAACCACTACGACGATCCGGCCGTGCAAGAGCTGGTGGACACGCAGCGGACGACGGGGGAGCCGGCCGAACGCGAGGCGCTCATCGAGCAGATCCAGCGCGAAGCGGCGACCGATCTGCCTACCCTGCCCTATCTGCAGGGCGCGCAAATCGCAGTGGCGGGCACGGATGTCTCCGGAATCGTGCTCGACGCGTCGTTCAAGTTCCGGTACGCGCCTATCATCAAATGACGAGCACCAACCAGGCGATCGAACCGGTCGCCGGCGGGCAGCGGACTCGTGGCGGCGCGGGCGGGAAGCTGGGAAGGTACCTCGTCGTCCGGTTCCTGCTGATCGTGCCGACCGTGTTCATCCTGGTCACGCTGGTATTCGTCGTGATGCGCGCGATCGGCGATCCGATCACCGCTGCGCTCGGCGGCCGGCTCACCCCCGACCAACTGCAGGAGCGCATCCACCAGGCCGGCTACGACCGGCCCGTGTGGCAGCAATACCTGGAGTATCTGGGTCAAGTGTTCACGGGCGACTTCGGAAGCACCCTGAGCGGCAACCAGCCGGTCACCGAGGTGCTTTTCCAATACGGCGGCGCCACGCTCGAGCTCGCGTTCTATGCGCTCGTGGTGGCCTTTCTGGTGGGCATCCCGCTCGGCATGGTCGCCGCCTACTTCCGCGACAAATGGCCGGATGCGGTGCTCAGAGTCATGGCGATCCTGTTCTATGCAACGCCCGTGTTCTTCTCGGGTCTGCTGCTGAAACTCGTCTTCGGGGTGTGGTTCGACGTGCTGCCGGTCGCCGGCCGCGCGAGCACCGGCACCGAGATCGAGCTCCAGTTCCTCGACAATCCCACCGGCATCTACCTCGTGGATGCGATCCGCACCGGCGAGTGGTCGAATGTCGCGGACGTGCTCGCGCATGCCGTGCTCCCGGCCATCGCGCTCGGCCTGCTCACCGCTGGGGTGTTCCTTCGTCTCGTGCGCACGAACGTGATCGGAACGCTTTCCCGCGAATATGTGGAATCGGCCAGGTCGCGCGGGGTGAGCGAATACCGCCTCGTGCGCCGGCACGCCTACAAACCGGCACTGATCCCGATCATCACCGTGATCGGACTGCAGATTGCGCTGCTGCTTGGCGGCGCGGTGCTCACCGAGACGACTTTCGAGTGGAAGGGCCTTGGCTTCCAGCTCGCACAGTACCTGGCCTCGCGCGATTTCGTGGCCGTGCAGGGCATTGTCGCGCTGCTGGCGGTAATCGTCGCGATCACCAACTTCATCGTCGACGTGGTCGCGGCGATAATCGACCCGAGGGTGCGGTACTGATGGCGACGCACGGAATCATGGCCCGCCTGCCGATCGTTCACCAGTTGCGGCAGAGTGTCGGCCTGCAACGCGGGATGCTCGTGGCGGGCCTCGCCATCACCGGCTTTTTCGTGCTCGTCGCACTGTGCGCGCCGTTGCTCGCGCCGTACGGCTTCGACCAGCTGAGGGACGAAAACGGGAACTTCGGTGCGCAACGGCCGCCGGACTCCGAGCATCCGTTCGGCACCACGGTCGGCGGCTACGATGTGCTCTCGCGCGTGATCTGGGGTTCGCAGACGGCGTTGCAGGTAATCGTCGTCGCCGTCGTGTTGTCGATCTTCATCGGCGTGCTGCTCGGGCTGATCTCGGGCTATTTCGGCGGGCCGCTCGACCGGCTGCTCGTCGTGGTCGCGGATGCCGTGTACGCCTTCCCGAGCCTGTTGCTTGCGATCGTCGTGTCGATCGCGATCGGCGGGGGTCGTTCGGGGCTGTGGCAAGGGCTGCTCGCCGCCGGCATCTCGATCACGGTCGTGTTCATTCCGCAGTACTTCCGCGTAATCCGGGCGGAGACGCTCCGCATCAAAGTGGAGCCGTTCGTGGAGTCCGCCAAGGTGATCGGGGCGAGTGCGCCCCGGATCATGTTCCGGCACGTGTTCCGCAATGCCACGCGGACCCTGCCGCTCATCTTCACTCTGAACAGTTCGGAAGCGATACTCACGCTCGCGGGGCTGGGCTTCCTGGGGTTCGGCATCGAGCCCACCGCTGCGGCGGAGTGGGGATACGACTTGAACAAGGCGCTGTCGGATGTCACGAGCGGCATCTGGTGGACTTCGCTGTTCCCCGGCCTTGCGATCGTGCTCGTCGTGCTCGGGGTGACCCTGATCGGCGAGAGCCTCAACGACCTGGCCGACCCGCGGTTGCGAATCCGGCGTCGCGGCGGGCCGGTTCCGAGCGAAGCCACCACGGCGGTGGTCCCGGGCGGGAGCCTGACCGAGGCGGCCGGGGGACTCCAGTTCATGCAACGCGGGGTTCGCGACGGAAGCGGTGCCGATGGCTGAGGCGGTGCGAATCGAAGACTTGGAGATCCGCTTCGACACCGACGTGGGCGAGATCGTCGCGGTCGACGGGGTGAGTGTCGCTCTCGCGCAAGGCGAAGTGCTTGCGATCGTGGGCGAATCCGGCAGTGGCAAAACGGTGACCGGTCGTAGCATTCTCGGGCTGCTGCCGGATACGGCGCGAGTGCGCGGTGTCGTTCTCGTTGCCGGCGAGAACGTCGTGTCGATGCGGGGCGCTCGTCTGCGCAGGTTGCGCGGCCGGGGCGCGGCGATGGTGTTCCAGGAGCCGTCGACGGCGCTCAATCCCGTGTATCCGATCGGCTGGCAGATCGCCGAAGGCCTTCGAGCGCACTCGAAGGTGTCGAAAAGGCAGGCCCGGGCGAAGGCGATCGAGGCCCTGCGCAAGGTGGGCATCCCCGATCCGGAGAAGCGGGTGGACCAATATCCGCACCAGTTCTCTGGCGGGCAGAAGCAGCGCATCGTGATCGCGATGGCGCTCGTGCTCGACCCTGCCGTGATAATCGCCGACGAGCCGACAACGGCGCTGGATGTGACGGTGCAGGCCGAGATCCTCGAGCTGCTGCGGCGTTGCCGCGACGAGTTCGGTGCCGCGATCGTGCTGATCACCCACAACATGGGCGTCGTCGCCGATCTCGCCGACCGGGTGGCGGTCATGTACCGCGGCCAGGTCGTCGAGCAGGCGCCGGTGTCGGAGTTGTTCTCGGCGCCGCGCCACGAGTACACGCGCCGCTTGCTGAAAGCGGTGCCGCGAGTCGGCGAGCGTGCGACCGAACGCAAGCGCGCGGACCCGAAAACCGGGCCCGTCGTTCGCGCCGAACATCTCGTGGTGGAGTATCCGGGCAGGTTCGGCCGGGCTGGCTTCCGGGCGGTCGATGCGGTGGACTTTCAGATCGCACCCGGCGAGGTGCTCGGGCTCGTGGGGGAGAGCGGTTCGGGCAAGACCACGATCGGGCGCGCGATCGCCGGGCTGACCAGGGTCACCGGCGGTTCACTCGAAGTGTTCGGTGTCGAGTTGCACGGGGTACGGGAGCGAGACTTCGCGTCGCACCGCCGTGAGATCGGGTTCGTGTTCCAGGATCCCGCGGCGAGCTTCAACCCGCTGCTCACGGTCGCGGAATGCGTGGCCGAACCGCTAGTCGTGCACGGCGTGTTCGCGGATGCGCGTGCCGCACGAGACCGGGTGGACGGACTGCTCGAGGCCGTGCAACTGCCGAAGGAGTTCGGCGATCGCTTTCCGCACGAGCTGAGCGGAGGCCAGCGGCAGCGTGCGAGCCTCGCACGTGCGCTCGCGCTCGAACCGAGGCTCGTGATCGCCGACGAGCCTACGAGCGCGCTCGACGTCTCCGTTCAGGCACGTGTGCTCGACCTGTTCGCTGAGCTGCAGGCCCGGTTCGGGTTCGCCGCGTTGTTCATCAGCCACGACCTGGCCGTCGTCGACCTGCTGGCAGATCGGATCGCGGTGCTGTATCAGGGTCGGCTCGTCGAACAAGGCCCGGGCGATCGAGTGCTCGGTTCGCCCGAGCATCCGTACACCCGGCGTCTGCTCGCCTCGCTTCCGGTTCCCGACCCGTCTGTGCAGAAGTCGCGACGAACTCCCAGAACCGGCGGTTAGCGTCGAGGAGGATAGCCTGAGCGGAACGAGTCTGTCCGGGTTCCGGACGAAGCGGAAGGAGATCGGCGTGCTAGGCGACGATCCGGCGATCGCGGCCGACGACTTGTGCCTGTTCTACCCGAACGATCGGCACGCGCCTACGCTCGCGGTCGACGGAGTGAGCCTCGAGCTGCCGCGCAGCGGCATCCTGGGCGTAGTCGGCGAGGCCGGTTCCGGCAAGTCGACGCTCGCGCGGGCGCTCGCCGGCCTGGCGGGCCTGTCGGTGCACATGTCTCCGCACATTTGCGGCGGATCGTTGAGGGTGCTCGGCACGCCGATGCGGCGGTTGAGCACACGCGAGCGTGATCGGCTGGCCACTCGCATCGGCTATCTTCCTCAAGACGGGGGTTCCTTCCTCGACCCGCACCGGACCGTGGGCGAGAACGTCGCGGAGCCGCTTTTCGTGCGCGATCGGAAGACCAGCCAGAAGCAAGCCGGGGTGCGAGCTGCGACCGCGATCGACGAAGTGCACTTGCCCCTCGGCGTGCTCACCAAGTACC
>CAYRUW010000044.1:0-9681 GCA_964427465.1 uncultured Diaminobutyricimonas sp. | reverse complement strand
AGAAGCGCCGCAAGCGCATGGCGAAGAAGAAGCACCGCAAGCTGCTGCGCAAGACCCGCCACCAGCGCCGCAACAAGAAGTAGCAGTTGGGCGCGCGCACTCTCACCCTGATCGGCAAACCAGGGTGCCATTTGTGCGACGACGCGAAGGCCGTCGTCGACGAGGTCGTCGCCGGTCTCGATGGCGTGACCGTCGAAGAGCGCTCGATCCTCGACGATGCTGGGCTGTTCGAGAAGTACTCCGAGAAGATCCCCGTGCTCATGGTCGATGACCGTGTGCACGCTGTGTGGCGCGTGGACCCGCAGAAACTGCGCGCGGCGCTCGCGGAGGTGAAAGCGTGATCCGGCACGTCGTCGCATGGCGGCTTTCCGCGACCGACCCGCAACAGAAGCGGGCCGACGGCGAGGCGATGAAGTCGAAGCTCGAAGCGCTCGTCGGTGTCGTACCCACCCTGAAGGCCTTGCACGTCGGCCTCGACATCGACGTGTACGAGTCGAACTGGGACGCCGTTCTCGTCGCGGACTACGACTCTCCCGAAGACCTCGAGGCGTACCAGGTGCACCCGGCGCACCAGACCGTGAGCGCCTTCGTGCGCTCGGTCACCTCCGAGCGTGCCGCAGTCGACTTCGAACTGCCCTGACCCCCTCGGCGCGACGCCCGCTCCAGCGCTACGGGGTGAGCCGGTTGGGGCCGCGGAAGAGGTAGGTGACCTCGCGGATGCTGGGCTGGTGCAGCAGCAGCATGATCACGCGCGAGAGGCCCATGCCGAAACCGCCGTGCGGCGGGGCGCCGTAGCGGAAGAAGTCCAGGTAGAAGCCGAGTTCGGCCGGCTCGAGGCCCTTGTCGCCGGCCTGGCGCTCGATCACGTCCACCCGGTGTTCGCGTTGGGCACAGGTCGCGATCTCGACACCATTGAACACCAGGTCGTAGCTGTTGGTCAGGCCCTCGTCTTCGGCATGCCGCATGTGATAGAACGGCCGGATGCTCGACGCATAGTCGGTCAGGAACACGAACTCGTGCCCGAACTGCTCGCGCACGTACTCCGAGATGCGGCGTTCGCCCTCCGGGTCCATGTCCTCGTCGGCGCGCGGCACCACGTAGCCGCGTTCGGCGACGATGCGTTTCGCCTCCGCGAGCGGGATGCGCGGGAACGGCGTCGCGGGCACCGTCACCTCCACGCCGAACGCGTCCGCGATTTCGGCGCCGTGCTTCTCGTGCACCGCACTCATGCCGGCGACCAGCACCTGCTCGTGCATCCGCATGACGTCTTCGTGACTGTCGATCCAGCTGATCTCCGCGTCGACCGAGACGAATTCGGTGGCGTGCCGGCTCGTGAAGCTGGGGTCGGCACGGAACGCGGGCGCTATCTCGAACACCTTGCCGAAGCCGGCCGACTGCGCCATTTGCTTGTAGAACTGGGGGCTTTGCGCGAGGTACGCCTTGCCGTCGAAGTACTCCACCTCGAACAGTTCGGCACGGGATTCGCTCGCGCTCGCCATGAGCTTGGGCGTGTGGATCTCGATGAACTCGTGCTCCACCCACCAGTTCCGCAAAGCGTGCTCGAACGTGGTCTGCACGCGAAAGATCAGGTTCTGCTCGGGCCGGCGCAGGTCGAGGAACCTCCAGTCGAGCCGCTTGTCGACGCTCGAATCGTCGGCGATGGGCGTCTCGGGGATCGCGTGCGTGATCACCTCGAGCGTGCCGATCTTCACCTCGATGCCGCCGAGCTTGACCCGCTCGTCGTGCTTGAGTTCACCCGTGACGCGCACGAAACTGCCCTGGCTGAGCTCCGAAATGGTATCGGCGATCGGGTCGCCGCCAGCGGCACCGTTCGAACCTTCGGATGCTGCGGCGGGCTCGCCGCCCTGGTCCGGTTTCGTGTTCCTCGGGTGCACGAGTTGCAGAGCGCCGCTCTCGTCGCGCAGCACCACGAACTGCACCTTCTTCTGATCGCGAACCGTGTCCACCCATCCGGCGACGGTCACGGGACCGTCGGCTCGGGCGGCCAGGTGCTTTATCAGGGTGCGTTCGGTCACGCTGTCCGAGTGTAGTGCCGCCGGATCGACCGGCGGTTCGCGCATCTCACGGATGCCCGGGTGCCGCCACGCCACTCGCGATCGGCATGCAGCCGGGCCCGGCCTATGTCTCGTCGGCGACGCGAACCGGCCGGCGCTGCCCCGGTTGGCGCACGACGAAGGTCGCGACGATCACGAGCGCCGGCACTACCGCGGATGCGACGACCGGTCCGGTGAACCCGCCCGTGAGGTCCACCCCGAGCGAAAGCGCGAGCGGCCCGACCGCTGTCGAGCCCAGCCCTATGGATATGGCTATGCCCCGGATCGATCCGATGTGTGCGACCCCGAAATAGCGCACATACGTGGCCGCCTCCATGCCGCGCAGCGCCCCATTCGCCAGCCCGAACACGAGCCCGTAGCCGATTGCGCTCCAACCCGGCGCGACCGCCGGCAAGGACACGAGCGCGATGCCGAGCGACAGCATCGAGCCCACGATGAGCACTTTCGGGTTGATCCGGTCGACGAGCGCGCCCGCGACAAGAGTGCCCAGGATCCCGGTCGCGGTTTGCGGCAAGAAGTTCGCGGCCGCCTCGGCCGCGTCCAGTCCTTGCGCCCCGAGCAGCGCGATCTGATGGAATGCGAGGGCGGTGCCGAGCATGCCTGTGGTCGCGAGGCTCGCGGTCAGTACCCAGAACATCCCGGTGCGCAACGCCTCCGCTGTCGTCGCGGAAGGCTCCTCGGCGTGCGGGACGCTCGCGGATGCGGCATCGACTGCGACGCTGCCGGATGCGGCATCCGCCACGGCAGCATCCGCTACGGCAGCATCCGCCGACCGTACTCCCGTCCCAGGGCGGCCCTTGAACACGAACGCGAGCGGAAGCGCCACAACCAACAGCACGAGCGCCTGCCATCGCCAGGTGTCGTGCGCGCCGAGCAAAGCGATCGCCGGTTCCAGGCCCACCGGTGCGAACGAAATGCCGCCCGAACCCATCGCCGTCACGATGCCTAGGGCAAGACCCCGGCGATGCTTGATCGCGCGAGCGACCGCGGTGGTCGCGGCGAGGCTGAGCGCGCCCTGCCCCAGCATCCGCACACCCACGAATCCCGCCGTCAGCCCGACGACATCGGCGACGAAACTCAACGCGAACAGAACCCCCGAGAACGCGACTGCGATCATCGCGGTCACCGTGCGCGCCCCCCAGCGATCCAGCGCCCGGCCGAACAACGGCTGCACGATCGCGCCGGCGAGAGTGCCGACCAGGTAGCTCGCCGAGATCGCCGTGCGCGAGATGTCGAGCTCTTCGATGAGGGGGTCGGTGAACACCGACAGTCCGGCAGTCTGGCCGGGCGCGGTCAGCGCCGAGAGAAGCCCGCCTGCAAGCACGATGGCCAGCCAGTGGCCGGGCCGGAACGCCGAGTCGCCAGGGCGGTAGGGCCTGATCCGCCTGGTGCGGAACGTGCGCGTCAGCTCGTCACCTCCTCGACGTAGCGTCGACGGTGACGGCTTTGCATGACGGGGGAACTTCTACCCTAGACCTTCGGCCCGCGCCCCAGCGCGCACGAACGTAGACTTGTCTGGTGCCCGCCTCACTCATCCACCTGGTCAGGCACGGTGAGGTGCACAATCCGCTGGCCGTGCTCTACGGCAGGCTGCCCGGCTACGGGCTCAGCGAGCTTGGGCACCGGATGGCGCAGAGTTCTGCCGAACTGTTGCGAGCGCACAACGTGGTCAAGCTCTACGCGAGCCCGTTGCAGCGCACACAGGAGTCCGCGGCGCCGTGGGCGGAGAACTTCGGACTCGAGATCCACCCAGACGAACGCCTGATCGAACCGGACAATCGCTTCGAGGGCAGCAGGCTGGACGCGAGAGTCTTCTATCGGCCGAAAGTGTGGCCGTGGATCGCCAACCCGATGAAGCCGAGCTGGGGCGAGCCGTTCGTGAGCATCGCCGCCCGAATGCTCTCGATCATGAACGAGGCGTGGAGTTCGGTGGACACCGGCGAAATCGTCATGGTCAGCCACCAGTTGCCGATCTGGATGGTGCATCGCTCGGTGGCCGGCGACCGGCTCTACCACGACCCGCGACGCCGTCGCTGCAGTCTTTCGAGCATCACCACCTTCGCACGTGATGAGAACGCGCCGACCGGTTTCGTCGAAGTCGACTACCGCGACCCTGCCGCAGAGTTGCTCGACGAGGCGATCGACGTGGGAGCGGTATGAGAGCGAAGGCCCTGATGCCGGCTGCGCTCGCATTCGCGCTGCTGGTAACCGGATGCGGGTCGGGCGACCCGCTCGCCGAGCAGTTCGGCTCGGGCGGCAACCAGAACTACATCGCCGGCGACGGCAGCGAAGTCGAACTCGTGCCCGCCGAGCGCGGCCAGCCGGTCGAATTCGAGGGCGAAACGACCGACGGCGGAACGATCTCGAGCGACGAACTCGCTGGGCAGGTCTACGTCGTGAACTTCTGGTACGCCTCGTGCCCGCCGTGTCGCGCCGAAGCGGCGGACCTGGAAGCGGTCTACCAGCAGTTCGCCGACGAAGGGGTGCGGTTCGTGGGCGTGAACACCTTCGACGACCTCGCCACGGCGCAAGCCTTCGAACGCGGACACGGCGTGACCTACCCTTCGGTGCTCGACGCAGAGCGCAACCGCGTGCAGCTCGCGTTCGCCGGCGACGTACCGCCGAACGCCGTGCCCACGACGCTCGTCATCGACCGCGAAGGCCGGGTCGCGGCGCGGATCAGCGGCCGGATCCAGGCGCCGTCGATCCTGAAAGCGATGATCGAGCGAGTGCTCGAAGAGGGCGCGTGAATGGGTGCCGGTGAGATCGTGCAGAGCGGAAGCCTGCTCATTGCGCTGCCGATAGCTCTGCTCGCCGGTCTGGTCTCATTCCTCTCGCCATGCGTGCTGCCGCTCGTGCCCGGATATCTCGGCTACGTCACCGGCATCGCCGACACTCGCGAGAACGCCAGAGGCCGGATGCTCGCGGGCACCGGCCTGTTCGTGCTCGGTTTCACCGTCGTGTTCTTGTGCTGGTTCGTGCTCGCGGCATCCGCTGGCCGGTTTCTGCTCGAATACGAATCGCTCATCCTGCGGATCGCAGGCGTGGTCGTGATCGCCATGGGCCTCGTGTTCATCGGGCAGGTCACGTTTCTGCAGCGCACCCTCAAGCCGTCATGGCGCCCCGCCACCGGGCTCGCGGGCGCCCCTCTGCTTGGTGCGGTGTTCGCAGTCGGCTGGACACCTTGCATCGGCCCGACCTTGACCGCGGTGAGCGTGCTCGCCTTCTATCAGGGCGACATCCCGCGCGCCCTGGCGCTCGGCGTGCTGTATTGCGTGGGTCTGGGTCTGCCGTTCCTGCTGGTCGCGCTCGGCTTGCGCTGGGTCAGCCGGTCGCTCGCGTGGCTGCGCAAGCACATCCGTGCGGTGAACATCGCCGGCGGCGTGCTGCTGATCGCGATCGGATTGCTGCTCGTGTCCGGTTTGTGGCAAATGCTGATGGCTCGGATGGGGGCGGTGATCGCAGGCTTTGAAACGCCCCTCTGATTACATTCACGCGGACGAGGCGGATGCGCAGCGTCCGGAAGCGGACCGTGCCGCCGCATCCGGGACCGCCGCATCCACGGAGCCCGGCAACGGTCGCGAACCGATCGCGCAGCCCCGGCTGGGCCCGGTCGGCTATGCGAGGTTCTTCTGGCGGCAGCTCACGAGCATGCGCACAGCCCTGTTGCTATTGCTGTTGCTCGCGATCGCGGCGGTGCCCGGGTCGCTGTTCCCTCAGCGTGGGTCCGACCTGAACGGCGTGCTGCAATACGAGCAGCAGAACCCCGAGGCCTTCGCGGTGCTCGATTGGTTCCAATTGTTCGACGTGTACTCGTCGGTATGGTTCTCGGCGATCTACCTGCTGCTGTTCGTCTCGCTGATCGGTTGCGTCATCCCGCGAACGAAGCACCATTTCGTCGCCCTCCTCTCGCGGCCCCCGCGCACACCCATGCAGCTTCGCCGGTTGCCGGCCTTCGCCCGGCGCGTGGTGCCGGATGCATCCGGTGGGCCTGGCACAGCCGGTCAATCCGCAGTGGAAGCCGCCGTCGAATCCGGCCGGCGGTTGCTGCGGCGGCAGGGCTACCGCGTGGAACGCTACGGCGACAGCATCTCCGCAGAACGCGGCTATGCCCGTGAGACCGGCAACCTGCTCTTCCACTCCGCCCTTGTCGGCATCCTGATTTGCGTGGCCGTGGGCGGCGGGTTCGGCTACTACGGCCAGCGCGTGATCGTCGAGGGCAACTCGTTCACCAATCTGCTCACGAGTTACGACTCGTTCAACGAGGGCAGCCTCTTCGACGAGAGCATGCTCGAGCCGTTCAGCATCGCGCTCGAAGACTTCGAGGCGGAGTACACGCTCAACCCGCAGACCTTCGGACCGCAGCCGCTGGACTTCACCGCGACCGTGACCACGACCGAGCAGTCCGGCGAACAGCGCCAGACCGAACTCAAAGTCAACCACCCGATCGACATCGCCGGCACCCAGGTCTATCTGCTCGGCAACGGGTTCGCGCCGGTGATCACTGTGCGCGACAGCACGGGCGAGATCGCGTTCTCTCAAGCGGTCCCGTTCCTGCCGCAGGATGCGAACCTCACCTCGCTCGGCGTCGTGAAGGTGCCGGACGCGCAACCGGACGATCTTGGCTTCATCGGCTTCTTCTATCCGTCGGCGATCGGCACCGACAGTGGCGCGCTCACCTCGATCTGGCCGGAACCCGACGTGCCGCTGCTCACGCTCAACCTCTACACCGGCGATCTCGGTCTCGACGAAGGCGTGCCGAAGAACGCCTACAGTCTCGACGTCGATGAACTGGTGAAGCGGACCGGGACCGACACGGGCGTCGACTCGATCACCCTGGAACCGGGCCAGACCGCGGAGCTTCCCGACGGGCTCGGCAGCGTCACGTTCGAGGACTTGCGCCGCTTCGTGAGCATCGACGTGCACCACGATCCTGCGCAAGGCTGGGTGCTCTTGTTCACCGGACTCGCGGTCGCGGGACTCGTCACCAGCTTGTTCGTGCCCCGTCGCAGGGTGTGGATCAAGGTACGCAACGACGAGGCCGGCGGCCTGGAAATCGAATACGCGGGCCTCGCCCGCGGCGAAGACCCCGGGCTGCAGCGTGCAGTCGACGACATCGCCGAACGGCACTCGCAGGAGCTCGCGCAGACGGGAGCCGACAGTGCCTGAGTTCCACTGGTTATCGCGAGCAGTGCCAGTGTGCGCCTGTCGGGCTTCCGCACCGGCCGGCTTTTCGGTCGCCGCCAGCACGACCTCTTAGGATTGGCGCGTGCAGGAACTGATCACGGGATACTCGCTAGTCGCTGCCATCTCGGCCATCGTGGTGTACGCGCTCGCGTTCGTCGCTTTCGCCATCGACCTCGCCCAGCGAGTCTCGACCACCAAGACCGCCGAGTCCGCGAGCGCAGACCGGCAAGTGACGGGCGAGACGGTTGCGGCCGGCAAGACGAGCGCTGCAGGCAAGAGCACCGCCACGGCCGTGCGCGAGGCGGCCCCGCAAGTGCCGCCGAAACCCGGCCTCGCGCGTTCTGCCCGCGTGGGCATGGCGCTCACCACCGTGGGTTTCGTGGTCAACCTCGTTGCGGTAGTGCTGCGAGGCATCGCCGGTGGCGGTCGGGTTCCGTGGTCGAACATGTACGAGTTCGCGCTCACCGGTGTGACGCTGATTGTCGGAGTGTTCCTGCTCGTGAACCTCTGGCAGCGGCTCGCGTTCCTGGGCACCTACATCGCCGGCTTCGCGCTGCTCGCGCTGGCGCTCGCGACCGTCAACTTCTACGTGGGCCCGGTGCCGTTGCCGCCGCCGCTGCAGTCGGTGTGGATCGTCGTGCACGTGCTCGTGGCGATCCTCGCAACCTCTTTCTTCGCCCTCGGCGCGGGACTCTCGGTCACGCAACTGATGCAGTCCCGACGTGAAGCCGGCAAGACCCAGGGCCTCAGGTTCCTGCAGACGATGCCGGGTTCGGCGACCCTCGAAAACCTCGCCTACCGGTTGAACGTGATCGGTTTCGTGCTCTGGACCTTCACCCTGATCTTCGGCGCCATCTGGGCCGAGCGCGCGTGGGGCCGCTACTGGGGCTGGGACACGAAAGAGGTGTGGACTTTCATCATCTGGGTGATCTTCGCCGGGTACATCCACGCCCGCGCCACTCGCGGCTGGCGGGGGGCTCGCTCCGCCTGGCTGGCGATCATCGGCTTCCTCGCCGTCTTGTTCAACTTCACGATCGTGAACCTGTTCTTCCAGGGCATGCACACCTACTCGGGCCTCTAAACGCGACCATTTGCGCCCGTTTGGGACGCGTGCGCCCGGGCGCGCAGGCGCAGACGTCCCGGGCGGGCGCATTCGCTGGGCTAGAGCAGCGCGTGGCACCGGGCCAGCCGGTCGAGCCACCAGGCGCGGCGGTCCGCGGGGGCCGCGTAGCGGTCGAGCAGCGCCGCATCGGGTTCGATGCGGCGCACCTGCACGAACCCGTCCCGGGGAAGCAGCGGCTCGCCCGTGACGTCCGCGGCGAGCAAGGCAGCGGTGCCCAGACCGCAGTCGTACTCGAGACCCGGCAGCAGGCTCGCCAAGTGCGCACCCATCGACAGCCCTACGGATGTGTCGAGCGCGCTCGAGACGACCATCGGTAGCCCCGCCTCCGCCGCGATCCGCAGCACAGCGGAGACGCCGCCCAGCGGTTGCGCCTTGACCACGAGCACGTCGGCCGCGCCCGCGTGCGCGACCGCGAGCGGGTCCTCGGCTTTGCGCACGCTCTCGTCGGCAGCGATCGGGATGCCCATGTATCCGACCCGGCGCCGGATCTCGGCGAGCCCCGGCACGTCGGCGCACGGTTGCTCCACGTATTCGAGGTCGAACTGCGCGAGGGCGTGGATCGCGCTCTCGGCCTCGTCCACGCTCCACGCCCCGTTCGCATCCAGCCGGATGCGGCCCGCCGGCCCGATCGCCCGCCGCACCGCCGACACGCGCGCGACGTCGTCCGCGAGGCGCTCGCCGCGCTCGCCCACCTTCACTTTCGCGGTGCGCGCACCGGGGAAGCGGGAGAGGACCTCGGCCACGCGATCGGCAGGCACCGCCGGCACGGTCGCATTCACCCGGATGCGGCCGGCAGCCTCATGCACGTTCCAGCCGAAGTCGATCGCCGCGCGCAGCCAGTTCGCCGCCTCAGCGTCGTCGTACTCCGTGAACGGCGAGAACTCGGTCCAGCCGGCAGGCCCGCGCAGCAGCATGGCTTCGCGAGTGTCGAGGCCACGGAATCGTGTCGCGAGCGGCAGCGCGACCACACGAGCGGATGCGATGAGCTCGTCCAGTTGCACGGGCACCCTCCCATGCTCCCACTTGGGGTCATGCTCGCATCTGCGCGCTTCCGCTCGGCGCGAAGTCGGCATCCGCGATTCGCCGCCGAACCGAGGCGCCGCGCCGACGCGCGCCTCGCCTCGCCCCGGGTCGCCGCGTCGCGCCTGGCCGCGCCTCGGGTCGCCGCGCCTCGGGCAGCCGCGCTTCGCGCCGCCGTGCCGCGCCTGGCCTCGACCTCAGGCCGCGGCGCCGCGGGGCAGCCGCGCCGCGTCTGCGCGCCGCCATCGCCGAACGCTACCCGCACATCCGCTTGCC
>CAYRUW010000043.1:0-9728 GCA_964427465.1 uncultured Diaminobutyricimonas sp. | reverse complement strand
CTCGAGAATGCGCACGAGCCGGTCTCTGCGGCGCCGGAACACCGGGAGCACGTGGCTCAAGCGGTGGCTGCTCGTGCTGCCGTCGCCGAGCAGCAAATGCACTTCTTCACCCGCTTCGATACCGAGTGCCGCGAGTTGGTCGGCATACGCAGCCAATTGCAGCAGGGCCTCGACCCTTGCCCTGCGCGCGAGCTTGGTGTCGTACACGTCGATGCGCTCGCCCGCGCGCACCAGGAAATCGGCGAACCCGATGAAGCTGCCGTCGAAGAACGTGCCCTGGAACACGACGTCTGCCCCGCCGCGAAGCGCGGCCGTGGTGTCGCTCGCGGCCTGGCGGATCGCGTCGCTGTTCAGGTCGGGCCGATCGATTTCGTACACTCCAGCGTCGCCGGGCGATTCGGCACGGCCGAACTGTGCAAGGTATTGCTCGAGCCGACGGCGCTCGTGCTCGTCGCCGAGCACCTTCGCTCGCTCGAGCATGGAGTCCTCCGGCTCCTCGACCGGCGCGATTCGGCCGAGCTTCGCATCGAGCGCACGCAGCAGAGCGAATTCGCATTCGGCGGCGGCCTTGAGGTCGCTCGCACTGTAGACGAGTCGCCCGTCGAGCAAGAACACGCGGCGCCTCCCGATTCCAGATGTCGCACTTGCGTGCGCACGCGGTCACCCTACCCGCAGCCACCGACCCGGAGCGGCCTGGCCGCTCGATGCAGGCCCGCTCCCTGCTTGGCTTGCGAGCGAGGGGGGTGTACAGGTCTTTCTGCAACCAGTACTGGGGGGTCCGCGCAGGTTCCTGGAAACCCCGCAGGCGGAATACTATGCGAGGGAACTTCGCGGTGCAAAAGTTTCGTGTCGAATTTACTTGGGGGTTCAGCCTTGACCAACGACGAGTACTCCGCCGTTCCGGCTGGGTGGTACCCGGATCCCCTCGGGCTACCCCAACTGCGATGGTGGGACAACCACGCATGGACCGAGCACGTCGCCGAAGCGCGACAGCCGATGGTCGCACACGAGTCCCGGACCACAAAGACCACCGAGTACGCCTGGCCCGAAGACGACACGGCCTCGAGGCGCGAGCGCCGCGAGCGCGAGAAGAACGGCCGGATCGACACGGGCAAGCCGCTAGCGCAATCGCTTCGCGAATTGCCCGCGCCGCGAGCGCACACCCGCCAGGAGGACGAGCCGGCGCCTGCCGCTTCGCAAGCCTCAGACTCATATCCGGGCACCGGGTACTCCACCGACTATTCGACCGACGGCTACTCGAGCGACAACTACGGCTCGCGGCCCGACCAGGGATACGCGAACGAGAACTGGTCGTACTCGCAGCAGCAGACCTCCTACCAGCCGGCCACGGGCGATCTGAAGGACTGGAGCGCAGGCTACGGGCAGTCGTCGTACACGATCCAGGGCACGACCGACGGATACGGCTACCCGCAAACGCAAACGCAAACACAGACCGCGCCCGAGCCTGCCGAGACACCCGCACCTGTCGCCGCGGTTCAAGCGCACTGGGTGCACACGCCCTACGTATGGGCGATCGCCCTGCTGCCCATGCTGCAATTGCTGCTCACGCTCGTTTTCGTCTCGAGCGCCGAAGTCGCCATTCCGACGGCCGTGTTCATGGCGATCTGGATCGCGCCGTACTTCGCAGTGATCGTGCTCGCATTCTTCGACCAGCGGTTGCTGCGCCGTGCGGGCCTGGAGAATCCGGCGAGCTGGCGCTGGGCGCTCGCGACACCGCCGGCATACCTGCTCGCTCGCGCCGCGCGCACCGTACGCAAGAGCGGCCGCGGATTCAGCCCGCTCGTGATCTGGAGCTTGCTCGGGGTGCTGCTGCTCGGCGCGATCGTCGCAGTCCCGGGCATCGTCATCGCCCAGTTCCCCGACGTGTTCCGCGCCGCCGCGGCCGCGTCGATCGAACGCGACGCCGCCCTCATCCCTAACGTCGAGGCGCTCGAAGTCACGTGCCGCGCCGCGCCGCCGACCGTGATCGGACAGTCATTCGGATGCCTCGGCATCGACGAGGACGGCGACTCCTACCTCGTGAAGGTCAGTCTGCAACGGCTCAACGGCTGGATCGACTGGCAAGTCGACGACTACGGCGCCTTCAACACCGGCGCCAGGTAAGGCCCCGGCCGACCCGTTCCGATCCGAAGCACGGCCGGACCCTGGCAAATCGCCCTGGACCCGGCCGCGGCTTCTGCCGCCTGCCTAACGTGAGGCCATGGAGCGGCCCATACCGGACGAGAGCAACGACCTCACCACGCACCCGGACCTGCATCCCGGAGACGCGCCAGTGCCCACGGGCACGGGCGACCCCGGGCACCCTGCGGCGGATGAGACGTCCCGGAACCCATCCCACGACCCGGAGCGCGGCGCGGCCGGGAAGGCCGGCCGAGACTAGCGCGATTTGTACCCCGGCCGGTCCCCCTAATTGGGGACCGAGAAAAGTGACCGCTTCTCCATAGACTGTCGTCACCACTAACCCCGACGAAGTGGAACCAGCGTGAGCTACCAACCCGAAACCCTGCGCGAGCCTACCCAACTCGCACCCGCCAACTGGTACGCCGACCCGTACACACCCCGCCAATGGCGGTGGTGGAGCGGGACCGGCTGGACCGACCACGTCGCTCCCATGAGCGCAGCCCCCGCGGCGCCGGCGCCACCGCACTCGACCGCTAGCTATGGCGTCCCACAAGGTGTGCCGCACGCGGCCGCGACGACGATGACGCAAGCCGCGCCGGCCGCCAGGCGGCCCGTAGCCGCTCTCGTCGCCGCACCGAGGCCGGATACGAGCGCCGCGACTACGGCCTCCGCGACCGGCGCCGCCCCGGCGGCCGTGATGGTCAGGCCGCCGGCTCAGGCCGAGCCTTCGAGCGTCGCGCCTGGGACCGCGGCCGGGGTCGCCCGGCCGCAGCCGGCTCGCACCGAGACCGTCGCGCCGACGACCGGTCCGACCTCGCTGCCGTCGACCGATCCGCTCGCGATCGCACTGCGCGCGATCACAGTCGCCGACGCGATCGCGACATCCACCGGCTCGGTGCCCAAGACCACGATTGCGGCCGCGGAAGCAGCGGCAGCAGCGGCCCCGGCACGAGTGCCCGCTCCCGTAGCGGCCACCGCATCAGGGCCATCGGCTCGACGCAACGACGATTTCGCCTCATCCCGCCGCATCTCCACCGGCGGCGCCTACGACTGGGACATGGAGTCGCGGAGCAGCCGCGACACCCGCACGGCCGAGACGCCCGTGATCGACGAAGTATTCATGTCGCGGCCCTTGCTCGACCGCATCGAAGCCCCGCTGCCGCCAGAGCGCAGCGCGACCGCGTCGGCCTGGCTCATCGCGCTGTCGCCGCTGCTCGTGCTCGGTGCCGCGCTTGCGGCGCTCTACCGGGTCTCGACCGAAGGTGCCGACTGGCCCGTGTACGTGATCGCCGCCACGCCGGCGCTGTTCACGGTGCTGCTCGCGCTTGCGGACGCATCCGCGTTGCGACGGATCGGGCACTGGCACACCGCGTCGTCGGCGTGGTCGCTGCTCGGGCCATTGGCCTATCTCATCGCGCGTGTGGTGCGCGTCGGCGGGTCAGCGCCGCTGTGGACCTGGTGCGTGCTCACCGTGCTCTCGGCCGCCGCGTTGTATTTCGGTCACCCCTACCTGCCGTTCGACACGGGCCTGCCACAACCGCCGTTCGCGCTGTTCTAGGCGCACCTAGAGAACAGGCCGCGAAGAAGGGCTCTCGGTGACCCATATCGCGGCCGCGACGGGCAGCCCGAGTTCGAGCGGAACGGAGTCCACCTCGATCGTGCAGGTACCGGCGAAGTCGCGGCGCGCCACGAGGTCGAACTCGGTGTCGAGCCCGACCCCGGCGGCGCGCAAATAGCGCAGGATCTCAGGTTCGACGTCGGATACCCGCACGACCCTCAACCGCGCGGGCGGGGCGATTTCGCTCAGCCGATTCGCCATCAGGGCGGGGAATGTGCCATCCGGTGCCGGGATCGGGTCGCCGTGCGGGTCCCGGGCGGGCCGGCCCAACGACTCGTCGATTCGTTCGATCATCCGGTCGGACACTGCGTGCTCGAGCACCTCGGCCTCGTCGTGAACCTCGTCCCACGAGTAGCCGAGCTGCTCCACGAGGAAGGTCTCGATGAGGCGGTGCCTGCGGATCATGCCGACGGCCGCACGTCTGCCCGCTTCCGTGAGCTCGATCGCGCCGTAGGGCGCATGCCGGAACAGGCCTTGTTCGCTCAGCCGCTTCACGCCCTCGGAGACGGTCGACGGCGAGAGCCCGAGTCGCTGCGCGAGAACGCTCGTCGTCACCGGCTCGTTCGTCCACTCTTGCGCCGAGAAGACCACCTTGAGGTAGTCCTGCGTGGTCTGTGTGAGTCCTGCCACGGTCACGATCGCACCTCGGCTCTCGTGCCGGCGGCGATCCGCTTGCTTCGCAGGTTTGCCAGTTGCGCGGCCACGAGGCCGTGCCTGGGACCGAACAAGAACGCCGCGAGGAACACGGCGGCCTGCGTGAGCACCACGAGACCACCGGAAGCAGCATCCAGGTGGTAACTGAGATAGATGCCCACGATGCTGCTCACCGCGGAGAGCACGGGCGCGAGTACGAGCATCACGGCGAACCTGTCGGTGAGCAGGTATGCAGTGGCACCGGGAATGATGAGCATCGCCACTACCAGGATGACGCCCACAGCCTGCAGACCGACCACTGCATTCACCGCGAGCAACACCAAGAGCAGCGCGCTCAGCCGGCGCGGCGAGAGCCCGATGGCGAACGCGTGTGCAGGGTCGAACGCGTACAACGTGAAATCGCGCCGCTTCAGCACGAGTACCAGCAGCGCAGCGGCCCCGAGGCCGATCACTTGGATCAGCTCGGGCGTCGTGACCCCGAGCAGGTTCCCGAACAGGATGTGAGCGAGGTCGGTCTGACTCGGCACGACCGAGATGAGCACGAGGCCGAGCGCGAACAGGCTCGTGAACACGACGCCGATCGCTGCGTCCTCCTTGATCCGGCCGGCATCCCGGACCCCGCCGATCAGCGCGACGGCGAGCAAGCCGAAGACAAGGGCGCCGAGCGCGAACGGAGCGCCGACGACGTAGGCGAGCACTACCCCAGGCAGCACGGCGTGCGACACGGCATCCCCCATGAGCGACCAGCCGATCAGCACGAGCCAGCAACTGAGCACGGCGCATACGACGGCGGCTACGGTCGTCACGAGCAGAGCGCGCTGCATGAAGTCATAGGCCAGTGGTTCCAGCACCGCATCGAGGATCCAGGCTGCATCCAGCGGCAAGAGCGAGGAGTTCATCGATCGGCACTCCATTCTTCGCCGGGAGCGTCGAGGCCGAAGGCGAGGGCCAGGTTGTCCGGCCTCAGTACCTCCGTCGGCGTGTCGTGCACGAGCACGCGGTGCATGAGCAGGACCGCCTCGTCGCACAATTCGGGCAAACCGGCCAGATCGTGTGTCGCGATCAGCACGGTGGCGCCCTCCGCTGCGAGCTCGCGCAGCAGCGCGGTCATGCTCGCTTGGGACTTGCGGTCCACGCCCGCGAACGGCTCGTCGAGCAAGAGGATGCGCGCTTCCTGTGCGATGCCCCGCGCCACGAACGCGCGCTTGCGCTGACCGCCGGAAAGCCGCCCGATCTGGCGCTCGGCGAGCTCGGCCAGTTCGACCCGCTCGAGCGCTTCGGCAACCGCACGACGGTCGGGGTCTCGTGGTCGCCGGGTGAATCCCAGTCGCCCGTACCTGCCCATCATCACGACATCGCGCACGTTGAGCGGGAATGACCAGTCGACGCGCTCGCTTTGCGGCACGTAAGCGATCGCTCCCGCGCCGCGAGCAAGATGCGGGTCGGCGCCGTCGATGCGCACTTCCCCGCTCTCGGGCCGCACGAGACCCAGGATCGTGCTGAGCAGGGTCGACTTGCCCGATCCGTTCATTCCGACCAGCCCGCAAACCGTGCCCGCATTCAGCTCGAATGAAGCACCGTCGAGAGCGAGCACGTCACGATAGCGGACCGTGACATCGCGTACCGCGATAGTCGGCGCGGTCACTGTGCAACCTCCGCACCGTGCGGATTGAGCCCTGCGACTATCGTGTCGGCGGCGTGCTGCACGAGCGCGAGATATGTGGGCACGGGGCCGTCGGGCTGCGAAAGCGAATCCACGTACAGGATTCCCCCGAACCGGGCCCCGGTCTCGCGCACGACTTGCTGCATGGGATCGTCTGAGACTGTCGATTCGCAGAAGACCGCGGGCACGGCGTTCTCGCGCACGAACTCGATCACCCGGGCCATCTGCTGCGGGGTGGCCTGCTGTTCGGAGTTGACCGGCCAGATGTACGCCTCGCGCAGGCCCACGTCGCGAGCCAGGTATGAGAATGCGCCCTCGCACGTGACGAGAGCGCGCACGTCTTCGGGAAGACGTGCCAGTTCGGCCACGAGTGCGTCGTGCACGCGCTGCAACCGGTCACTGTACGCCCGGCCGTTCGCGGCGTATTCGCGGGCGTGCTCGGGGTCCAGCTCCGCGAAAGCGTCGACGATGTTCTCGACATACGACTGCACGTTGAGCGGGGACATCCACGCGTGCGGGTTGAGCGCGGCACCTTCGCCGGCCGATGACGGATGCTCGGCCGGTACCCTGCCGAATCCCTCGTCGGCGATCGGCAGCGTGGGCACGCCCTCGCTCACTACGACATGCGGCACGTCGATTCCGGCGACGAATTGCGCGAACCAGGCTTCGAGGCCGAGGCCGTTGTCCAGAATCAGCGCCGCCCCGGCACTTCGGCGAAGGTCCCCCGGCGTGGGCTGGTAGCCATGGATCTCAGCGCCGACCTTCGTGATCGATTCCACGCGCAAGTGCTCGCCCGCGACATTCCGCGCGATGTCGGCGAGCACGGTGAAAGTCGTGAGAACGAGCGGACGCGCATCGTCGGCGGAACCTGCCGGCCCCGCGCTTGTGCCGCATCCGCTCGTCAGCACGACCGCGGCTGCCGCGAGCGCCAGGAAGCCGCGTCGTCGCGAAATCCTGTGCCTGTGTTTCGGCATACCGAAAATATTATCTCGCCCATCCGAATTGGTGCGCAGAAGTGCCCCCTCTCCCGACCGGAACCCCCAATGCGGGGGATGGCCGGCTTCGTCCGCCTGGCCCTATGCTTGGGGCGATCAGCCGTCGACTTTGGGGGGACGACGTATGACGGACGACGGTTCAGCGACCGTACCTGCAGGTTGGTATCCCGACCCGCACGTGCCAGCCCAATTGCGCTGGTGGACCGGCGACACTTGGAGCGAGCACACCGCCGCGGCAACCGGCTCCGAAGCCGCTCCGGCCGGCGCGGGAGCGGTAGCGAGCGTCTCGGCGGCAATGCCGGCAGCAGCTGCTGCATCGACTGCAGAGCAACCGGTGCTTCTGACCCGGCGCGCCCTGCGCGAGGCGGAGAACGCAGCCGCCGGTGTCGCGCCGCGCATGGCCTCCGGCACCGCGAACTCGGCGAGCACGCCGCCGGTCGCGGAAGCAACGCTGTCGCTTGCCGAGGGAACGATCTCGCTGCCGGAACCAACGGCGCCCGGCGCGACCGCCGAGGCCGACCGGGTTGCCGCACAAGGCACATCGTCAACCGGACGCACTGGCGCCATGCGCACGCCGGCCCTCGTCCGGCGTGAGGCCGAAACGCTCGACGCCGACGAACTGCACGACGATGTGCGTGCCGAAGCGCTGCTCGCGCAAGTCGAGAACCTGGACGCAGAGCCGGGCATGCCGATGCTTTCCCGTCGTGAGGCATCAGAACGCTGGTACGAACTTGTTTCGGCAGCGCCGAGATGGCGGACCGGCTCGGCGTGGGCCCTTGCCGCGACGCCCTGGATCCTGTTGTTCGCGTTCGCCGCGATCATCGTGCAAACGCTCACCGGTCAGGCCTCGCTCTGGGTCGTGCTCGCGTGCATCGCGCTTCCCATGCTGTGGGCGCTCGCCTTCGCCGAGCGCGACCGCAGGCGACTGTCCGAGTGGGGACACGCCAAGCCCGCGAGCACCGCATGGATCATGCTCGGGCCCTTCGCCTACCTGATCGCGCGAATGGTGAGCGTCCGCAGGCAAGGCGGAAAGGGGGCCGCACCGCTCGTGGGTCTCGTCGCCAACGTCGCGGTCATCGGAGTGCTCGTCGGCGGCGCGATCTTCACCCTCCCGCATTGGTGGAGCCCGCAAGCGGCCGAACTCGCGCTCGAGGCCTCGCTGCTGAGCGAAGGACAGCCACTGGATGTCCGGTGCCCGGCAACGGCGGACGTCTCGCCCGGCTCGCAATTCTCTTGCGCGATCGCCGACGACTACGGCACGACCGGTCGCGTCGTGGTGAAGATGCTCGGCCTCGAAGGCGACTTCCGCTACACCCTGGAACTCGGCAACCCGGCGGCGTTCTCCGCGGTAACGCCGTAGGGCACCGTTCGAGGGCTAAGAACACACGCCGGTCGAGCTGCCGGGCGGCAGGCAGCGCGCCGGCAAGCGGCCGGGTTTTGTCCACTGAACCGCCGTCGGGCACGTTGCGTGGCATACCAACACACCCCGGTCTAGCTGCCGGTCGGCCGGACCCGCGCCGCAAAGCGGCCGGGTTTTGCCGGCTCCAAGCCCGAGCACGCTCGCCGCACCCGGAACCGACGTCAGCGGCCGGCGACCCGCGGAATCCGGAAGACGGCGCCCAGGAGCGCCACCCCGATCGAATACGGCAGCACGAAGTGCGCGAGATCGCGCAATCTGGCCTCGTGCCCGTCGAGGCCCGGCAACCCCTCGGCAAGCGCCGCACCGGTGAACCAGAGGATCATCCCCAGCGACGCGGCGCCGAGGGTCCAGGCGATCGCCTCGACGAGTTTGTGCTTGCCCCGATGATGCGCCAGCGCGACGGCCCCGTCCAGCAGGAACGATGCGAACAACGGCAACGCGATGGCCAGGACTACCACCGCAGCTGACTGCCACAACATCGCCATTGATGCGTCGGCCATGTTTACCCCCACAGCTCGTGCTCTGACCCTATGCCCGCGCTGCATACGCTTGCACACCCCCGATTGGGGGCAATTCAGCTCGGCGTGCCGCGCGTCATGAGGCGCCCGCGCGAACGGCCTCGCGAACAGCCGAGCGGATGCCGAACCGCCAGATCGGACCGTGACCGGGCAGCACCCGCAACGCGTCCGTCGCGGCGAGAGCGTCGAGCGAGGCGAGCGCCTGGGCGCTATCGGCCGTCGCAGCTCCCGCGACGATGCGCGGCCCGCTACGCGCCGTGTACGGGTCGAACGTGACTAGGGCATCCCCCGTGAGCAGGGTCGAACGCTCCGGCAAGTGCAAGGCGCAGTGGCCCACAGTGTGGCCCGGCGTGAACACGACTCTCGGGCGACCGGGCACGCTCAATTCGGCACCGGCCTCGAGCCCCGCGAGTTCCCCGATGCCGCGCACCCGGAGTGCGCCCGCGAGCATCATGCGAGCAAGCACGGGGACCGCCGCGGGATGCTGGAGCGGGTAGAGCGCACGCGGGTTCTCGTGCGCGTAACGATACGGATGACGTGCCGTGTACGCCTCCTTAGGATGAGCCCAGATCGGCACGCCGAGTTCTCGGCGCACGCGCTGGGCCATGCCCAAGTGGTCGAAGTGCGCGTGCGTGAGCACCACGGCACGCAACTCGTCGATCGTTCGCCCGATCGCCGCGAATGCCCGGACCAGTCGCGGCCAAGTCGCAGGGAATGC
>CAYRUW010000042.1:0-9999 GCA_964427465.1 uncultured Diaminobutyricimonas sp. | reverse complement strand
ATTCCCGAGGTCGTGAACCAGGTCGCGTTCAGCGTGATCGGCGCGGATGCCACGGTGACCGCTGCGGCCGAGGCGGGGCAGCTTCAACTCAATGCGTTCGAACCGGTGATCGCGCACAGCATCCTGCAGTCTCTGGTCTGGATGACCAATGCTTGCCGCACGTTGCGCGTGAATTGCGTCGACGGCATCGAAGCCGACGAGGACCGGCTCACGAGGCAGGTCGAGTCGAGCGTCGGCGTAGTGACGGCGCTCACGCCCTACATCGGCTACTCGGCCGCTGCGACGCTCGCCCACGAAGCGCTCACCACTTCGGCGTCGATCGCCGAACTCGTGGTGGAGGCGGGCCTGATGAGCCAGGAACAAGTGCAGCGGGTGCTCTCGCCTGAGCGGTTGAGCGGGCTCGTCCCGGTCACGGGCACGATCCCCGTGCGCACCGACGTGCCGCCGCTCGACGAGGACCGGGCCTAGACCGGACGCTCGTCGTCGAGCGGTACGTCGGGTTCCTCACCCTCCTCGACCCGCTCGTCCGGGTCGATCGTGGCAGGCGGCACCTCGAAGTCGTGCTCGTCGTCGATCGGCACTTCGCGCTCGTCCTCTAGATTCGGCTGGTACTCGAGCGGGTCGCTGTCGCGTCTCATCGTTTGCTCCCTCCCGCGCCCGATGCGCTTACCCGCTGTTACGGCAGCATGGGTTGCAGTCAGCCTACGTTCGCGCCCCGCATCCGGCTATGCCGGATCCGGCGTCCCCACCGCTTCCACGGCGATTGCTCAGGCCAGTTCACGGCAAGCGTTCGCCCGGCCCGGCGCAACCGGCGCACGAACTGGCGCCGGCCGCGCAGGGGCCTGGGCGAAATCCCGACCCGCAAGCCGGGATCGTGCACTACCCGGTCGCAAACGTCGAGCGCGAACGACAGATCCATGTCGTCGTGCACTTCGGCGTCGTCGCGGTGCACTCGCGAGCGCACGCGCTGCCATGTCGAGGCGCGCAGCGCCAGGTTCGAGCCGAAGAGCGCTCGACTGGCCAGGGCCGCGTGCACCGACCAGAAGTAGGCGCGCACATACAGCACCGACGCGAGCGCGCGCGCGATTGGGCCGAGGTCGTAGAACACTCCCGGCCCCGTGACCGCGACCACGGCGGGATCCGGCCGCATGTGCGACTCGATCCGTTCCAGCCAGTCATCCGGCAAGCGCGAGTCGGCATCGCACCGGGCGATCACGCTGCCGGTGGCCGCATCATATCCGCGAGCGGCTGCCGGCCAGATGCCGACGCGTGGCTCGAACACGACGAGCGCGCCGTAGTCGATCGCGGTCTGGGCAGTGGCGTCTGAGCTCGCATTGTCGACGACGATCAGTTCGTCCGGCCGGCGCGTCTGCGCCGCCACGGTCTCGAGGCATTCCCGGAGCGCCACGGCGTCGTCGCGCACCGGGATGACTAGGGAAATGCGCATGGTGTGGCCCTATCGCTTTGCTCGGCGGCTCGCGCGCGCCGCTCGCGAAGGCAATGGCACCATTTGCTAGGCCTCGACGACTACCTGGTCCGGGTTCTTATCGGGACGCCAGCCACGCCAGCTCGGCTGCCGCAACCGGCCTGCCGGCGTCCACTCGCCGAACTCCACCTCTGCGACCAATTGCGGCGTCACCCACCGCGCATCCCTCGCGTCGGCGGCCGGCACCGCATCCAGGGGACTCGTCTTGCGCTCGAGCCGTTTCAGCTTCGGCCCGAGTTCGTCGAGCTCGCGCTCGCTGAAGCCCGTACCGACCCGCCCGACATAGCGAAGCCCGCCGTCGTCGGGAACGCCCATGAGCAGCGAACCGATGCCGCCGGAGCGCCTGCCCTGCCCGGGCCGCCAGCCGGCGATCACGACCTCCTGGGTCAAGTGATGCTTGATCTTCACCCAGCTCGACGATCGCCGGCCCGGCGAGTAGGTGCTAGAGCGGTCCTTCGCAACGACCCCCTCCAGGCCGAGCCTCCTGCTGCTGTCGATGGCTGCTTGCAGATCGCCCGGGAACGCGGGCGGAACGCGCACTGGGGCCTCGTCGTGCACGATCCGCTCGAGCAGTTCGCGCCTGCGGTCGTAGCGCTCGCGCTGCACGGTTTCGCCGTCGTATTCGAGCACGTCGAACAGGAACAGCTCGACCGGCCACTTGCGGCGCGCGCGGTCCACGTCGGATTTGCGGCTCAGGTTCATCCGGTTCTGCAGTCTCGCGAAGTTCGGGCGCCCGCGCGAGTCGAGCGCGACGATCTCGCCGTCGAGCACGGCATCCGCCTCGACCCGGTCGGCGAGGGCGACGAGTTCGGGGTAGGTAGCGGTCACGTCGTTGCCGTTGCGCGTGAACAGCCGGATGCCCTCACCCGCGGTGACGTGCGCAATCGCCCGGATGCCGTCCCATTTCATCTCGAACGCCCAATCGGTGCGAGGGTCGATTCCGGTGGCCGTCCCCGGGGTGGCGAGCATGGGCCGGATGGGCTGCGAGCCTCGCGATCGCGCCCCCGATGCGGAAAGCGGCCGCCCGCTCCGGCCCGGGCTATCGCCCGCTTCCGCCGGAGTTTTGCGCGGCCCGCCCGTCCGCTGGGTCTTCATGAGGTGGATGAGCCAGTTGTCCGGCTGGCGGCCGTCGCGACCGCCGGTGCGGATGAGCGCATACTTGCGCGTGCCGTGCTTCTCGCCGTGCAGGGTGACGATGACCTCCTCGCCCTCCCGCCATTTCTCCAACTCGTAGGTGCCGGCATCCCAGATCGTGACCTCGCCGCCGCCGTACTCGCCTTTCGGGATCGTGCCCTCGAAGGTTCCGTATTCGAGCGGGTGGTCCTCGGTCTGCACGGCGAGATGGTTCTTCTTCGGGTCGGTCGGAACCCCTTTGGGCAGGGCCCAGCTCACGAGCACCCCGTCGTGCTCGAGCCGGAAATCCCAGTGCAAGCGCGAGGCGTGGTGCTCCTGGATCACGAAACTGTTCCCGGTTCCGGGTAGCGCGGGGCCCTCGGGCACCGGCTCGGGCGTCTTGGTGGCGTCGCGCATGCTGCGATATTTCGCGAGCCGATCGCGAGCCGCGGGGGTGGACTCGAATGTCGCCATGTGCTCGCGGGTCGGTTCGAGTGAGGCCACGTGACCGGCGGCGAGTCCGGTCAGCAGGTTCTCGCCGGCCTCTACGCGTTGGAGCACGCGTTCGAAGCCGAGATGTTCGAGCCCGGGATCGTCGAGTTCTTGCCACGTGCGCGGGGCGGCGACCGTCGGCCGCGCGCGACCGCGCAGCGAGTACGGCACGATCGTGGTCTTGTTCGCGTTGTTCTGGCTCCAGTCGACGAGCACTTTTCCCACGCGTTGCGACTTCTTCATGTCGCTCACGATCAGCTCGGGGTGGTCGGCTTCGAGCGCCCGGGCCAGCTCGTGCGCGACCGACGAGACCTGTTCGCTCGTGAGCTTTCCGTCGAGCGGTGCGTACAAGTGGATGCCCTTGCTGCCGCTCGTGACGGGCACGGGATCCAGTTGCATGCCCGTGAGGATCTCACGCGCCAGCCGCGCGACTTCGGCGCACTCTTGCAGCCCCACTCCTTCGCCCGGGTCGAGGTCGAGCACGAGGCGGTCGGGGTTCTTCTGCACCCCGGTGCGGCCGAACCGCCATTGCGGTACGTGGATTTCGAGCGAGGCGATCTGAGCGAGCCAGATCAAGGTGGCTCGGTTGTTCACGAGCGGGTAGGTGTTCGTGCTCTCGGTGTGCCGGATTTCACGACGGGGCACCCAGTCGGGCGTGCCTGCGTCGAGGTTCTTCTGAAAGAACGCCTGACCTGGCTCGTCGGCGGTGCCGACTCCGTTCACCCAGCGCTTTCGTGTGGCGGGCCGGTCTCTTGCCAGCGGGATGAGCACATCCGCGACGCGTGCGTAATAGTCGAGGACTTCGGCTTTCGTGGTGCCGGTCTCCGGGTACAGCACCTTCTCGAGGTTGGTGAGCCGGATGCGATGCTGGTCGACGACGACGACCTGTTCGCGTGCGCGCTCCGCCATCCACCCATCATGCCGATAAGCCGTGAGAATATGGCGCCGGGATGCCCATATGGGGCAGACTTCCAAGCCATGGCGGCACTCGGCGCCGCATTCCCAGGGAGGTTGCGATGAGGTCGATCTGGAAGGGCGCGATCGCCTTCGGGCTGGTCAACGTTCCGGTGAAGCTGTACAGCGCGACCGAGGATCACGATGTGAAGCTGCACCAAGTTCACGACGCGGACGGCGGCCGCATCCGGTACCAGCGCAAGTGCGAGGTGTGCGGCGAGGTCGTGCCGTACGAGCACATCGACAAGGCGTACGACGATGGCGAGCAGCGCGTCGTGCTGACCGACGACGACATCGAGTCGTTGCCGTCGGAGCGGAGCCACGAGATCGACGTGGTCGAGTTCGTACCGAGCGAGCAGATCGACCCGGTGATGTTCGAGCGCGCGTACTACCTCGAACCGGATTCCCGCTCGTCGAAAGCGTATGTGCTGCTGCGGCAGACGCTCGAGAACACTGAGCGCACCGCGATCGTCAAGTTCGCATTGCGACAGAAGACACGCCTGGCGGCGCTCCGCGTGCGCGGCGATGTGCTCATGCTGCAGACCCTGCTCTGGGACGACGAAGTGCGCGAGGCGAACTTCCCCGCGCTCGACGAGCGCGTCGAGATCAGCGATCGCGAATTGAAGATGTCGGCGGCCCTCGTGAAAGAGTTCGAGGCCGATTTCGAGCCGGAGAAGTTCACCGACGAGTATCAGGAGCAATTGCGCGAGCTCATCGAGGCCAAGCTCGAGAAAGGCGAGGCGTTCAGCACCGAGGAGACTTTCGGCGCGCGCGCCGAAGAAGAGGGCGGCGAGGTGCTCGACCTCATGGAGGCGTTGCGGCGCAGCGTCGAACGCAGCCGCGATGCCAAGACTGGGGAGCAGGCCGAAGAGCCGCCGAAGAAGAAGTCGGGCTCACGCAAGAAGGCGGGCTGACTCGCAAACATTCCGGTCGGACCCGAGTGCCCGGTGGACCGAAGTGGCACGTGTCCGAAAGCGGTTGCCTGCCGGCGCGTTTGTCCAGCCGGTCTGGCCCGCTAGAACAGCTCGCCGCCGGTGACCGGAAGCACGGCGCCGGTGACATACGACGCCTCGGGCGAGGCGAGGAATACGTAGGCGGGGGCGACCTCGGCGGGCTGGCCCGCCCGGCCCAGCGAAGTGTTCTGGCCGAATTCGGGCAAGTGGCCGGGCCAGCTCGTGCCCGGGATGAGCGGCGTCCAGATCGGTCCGGGCGCGACGGCGTTGACCCGGATCCCGCGCTCGCCGAGTTCTTTCGACAGCGCTTGAGTGAACGCGACTTGCGCGGCCTTGGTCATCGCGTAGTCGATGAGCGAGGGCGAGGGATCGGAAGCCTGGATCGACGAGGTGACGATGATGGAGGCGCCCGCCCCGAGGTGGGGCACCGCCGCGCGAGCCGTCCAGATGAGCCCGTAAAGGTTGGTCTTGAACACCCGGTCGAACTCTTCGGTCTCGAGCCCTTCGAACTGGTCCCTGGCTTTCTGGTACCCCGCATTCAGGACCAGCACGTCGAGGCCGCCCAGATCTGCGACTGTCTGCTCGACCGAGCGCGTGCAGAACGCTTCGTCGCGAACGTCGCCGGGCAAACGCAGGCATTTCCGGCCCGCTTGCTCGATCCAGGATGCGGTCTGCTCGCCGTCTTCCTGCTCCTCGGGCAAGTACACGATGGCGACATCCGCGCCCTCTCTCGCGTACGCGATCGCGACGGCCCGGCCGATGCCGGAGTCGCCGCCGGTGATGAGAGTCTTGCGTCCTTCGAGGCGGCCGGAGCCGGAGTAGCTGTGCTCGCCGTGGTCCGGTTCGACCGTCATTTCGTCGGTGAGCGCGGGCTGGTCGAGGTCTTGCTCGGGAAAGCCTTCTTCGCGCCCTCGTTTGCGCGGGTCGGTCTCGGCGTCTTGCGGCATGCCAACTCCTCTTGCCTCGTGCGCCGGATCGATCTCAGGCCGCACCGGGATTGCGAGGCTACCCACGACGATCTTCGCCGACAACGGGGTGCGCAAGGTGCTCAGCTAGCTCCCGGCCAGGCACCATAGCGCTCGGCCGACGTGTTCGCCCGGCCGAGGTCAGGCGACTGATCGTCTTCTGAACGATTGCTGACAACACCATGCGCATGACTGGGCATTCGATGCGAAAGCCGGGCTCCCGGTTGGCCCCCGGCTAGCGTCGGAAACCAACGGCGAACCAATGGACACACGGGAGGTTTCCGATGACGACCGTCGAGAAGTCGATTGACGTCGAAGTGCCGATCAGCACGGCGTACAACCAGTGGACGCAATTCGAGTCGTTCCCGCGGTTCATGAGCGGCGTCGACTATGTCAGCCAGGTCGACGACACGCACTTGCACTGGGAGGTCTCGATCGCGGGGGTCGACCGCGAGTTCGACGCGGAGATCACCGAACAGCATCCCGATGAGCGGATCGCGTGGCGCAGCCTGGACGGCGAGACCCACTCCGGGGTCGTCACCTTCCACCGCCTCGACGACGACGAGACGCGGATCACGGTCAACTTCGACTGGGAGCCGCAGGGAATGGTCGAGAAGGCGGGCTCGATGCTGCAGATGGACGACATGCAAGTGCAGAAGGACTTGAAGAAGTTCAAGGAACTCATCGAGTCGCAGGGCTTCGAAGAGGGTGCGTGGCGCGGGGACGTTGACCGCTCGCCCGACGCAACCGGACGTTAGGTCCGGTACCCCTGAGACCAGCAGCCTACGGCGACCATCGCACGCCGTAGGCTGTTGTCATGCCGGATGCGGTGCGCTCATTCGAGCG
The DNA here is from genome assembly GCA_964427465.1 of uncultured Diaminobutyricimonas sp. Classification (GTDB taxonomy): domain Bacteria; phylum Actinomycetota; class Actinomycetes; order Actinomycetales; family Microbacteriaceae; genus Diaminobutyricimonas. The sequence continues at coordinate 3,190 of CAYRUW010000042.1, read as the reverse complement.
CCGCACTGGCGCAAAACGGCATGGAGCGGCCGGTCTCGACACTGCGGCTGTGCTCGCAGGCGCCCGGTGACCACTCCGGGCATGCTCGCGTGCCGGAATATCCGGGATCGCATCTGGGTTGACGTGATTGAAATGACTGTCACGATCAGCAGAGAACCAACATTGCGCAGCCCCGGTACCGAGCAAGTGCGGGTGCGCCCCACTGCGGTGGGCTCGATGGCAGTGGCGACGATCGACGCTGTCGGTGCGGGTAGCGCCGGCTTCGCCAGGGGCGACCGGGTGGCCTTCCCGGCCGGCAGGGCGATTCGCGAGGCTCTCGCCGCGGGGGAGAAGCAACCGCTCGTGATCGGGGTGGAATCGCTCATCGGTGTGCCCAAGGACATCAGCGATGACCAGGCCGCTAATTTGCTGGTTCCGGGCCTGGTCGCGCGGGAGATGCTCAAGCGGCTGCGGCCGGTGCGGCAAGGCGACGCGATCGCGGTCCGCTTCGCTTCCGGGTTGCTGCGCGACGTTCTCGAATCCTGGGCGGTCGCGCTCGGCGCCGAGATCGCGCAGGACCCAGCGGATGCCGATGTCGAGTACGACGAGACGGCCCGCCGTGTCGCTCTGGCGGTGTTGAACAAACGTCACGGCAGGCTGCAGCAAGCCGCTGCCGACGTGTTCCTGGCCATCCGGGCCGGCCATCTGGATTCAAGCGAGGCGCCGTTGCGGTCGGCCGCATGATCGTTTAGCGGACCGGTTTCTGTGAAGATGGAGCAGTGAACGAGCCCATCGAGTTGCTCTGGATGACGGTCGGCCTGCTCTCCGGGCTGTGGGTGGTCGCAATCGGCCTTCAGGTCGGCGATGTCCTGACCGCTTGGCTCGAGGCGGTCACGGCACAGGACGGGCGCGGTGCCCGGGCCGAGCGTCGCCGCGCGGGGGTGCTGTTCTGGACGATCAGCGTGCCCGGGATGGCCGTGCTGCTCGCGGCGGTCGGCGTGGACTTCGCGGTGCGGCTCGTGCTCGCGGGCGATGCCGTCGCCGGTTTCGTGATCCTCGTGCTGGTGGCCCTCGCCGTGACCGGGGTGAGCGCCGCCGCTGTCGTGGCGATCGGAGGGCCTGGCGCACGAACCTATGCGAGCCTCCGCGACGAATTGCGCGAGCAGCTCGGCAACCGGCCGGAACGCGATCGTGTTCAGGGCTGGCGCGACGAACTGGCTTCGATCGACGACCGGCATCGCCGGCTCTCGCGCAAGGGACGCCCCGGATGGCGCACTTGGCGCCTATTGCCGCCGCTGATCGGGGTCGCGAACACTTCCGCGGCGGTCGCGCTCGTCGTGTTCCAGCCAGAGCCCGTCACGGGTGGCATCCTGACCGTGAGCGTGCTCGTGCTCGCCGGAAGCGTGCTGCTAACGGTGGCCGCCGAGCGCTTCGCGGCCCGCAGCCGGATCGCCTGGGGGCGCATCTACGTCGCTCAGCGCGCCGAGATCGTGGCGATGCTCGAGGAGCTCGAGCGCAAAGCCGTGCGCCGGATTCCGGGTCTGGGCGAACGGGTCGCCCGTGCGCTCACGATCCTCCGGGAGCAACAGCGCTGACTTGGTGCGCCGGCTAGTCCGGTAGCGCGCTCGGCGAAACCAGGCCCGGCAAGACTCGACGCCCAGTGGCGCGGCACTGCCTGCGGCTCTTCTGGGCGTCGAGTTGATCTAGTCACACTCTGGCACCAGTCGGCATGCCAGTCAATAGCCTCTCGGCGCCCTCGGGGAATACGGCGCGGGGGCGGCACAAGACCCGTGAACCCGGCGCGTCCGGTGCGTTCGGCCTCGTCGCCGCTCCCGATTGAGCACAATGGATCGTATGACTCGAGTGGTGCAATACAGCGAACTAGGTTCCCCGGACGTGCTCAAGATCGTCGAGGTCGACGAACCGCATGCAGGTCCCGGTCAGGTGCGCGTGCGGATGCGGACGGCAGGGCTCAATCCGGTCGATTCGAAACTGCGCCAGGGCACCTCTCGGTACGCGTCCAAGGTTCCCAGCAGGGTCGGCCGGGAACTGGCCGGGGTGGTCGACGAGGTCGGCGAGGGTGCCGGCTTCGCTGTTGGCGACGAGGTGTTCGGTTGCGTGCCGGAGGGAACGCTGGCCGATTCATACGTCGGCGATGCCGGCTTGTTCGCCCGTCGTCCGGCCGGTCTGGACTGGGACGTCGCCGGCGGGCTCGCCTTGGCGGGGCAGACCGCGTGGGATGCGGTGGCCAGCCAGAGTCCCGGCGAATCCGATGTCGTGCTCGTGAGCGCCGCAGCGGGCGGTGTGGGACTCGTGGTGTCGCAGCTGGCCAGGCGTGCGGGGGCGACCGTGATCGGCACGGCGAGCGAAGCCAACCACGATTTTCTCAAGAGCCTCGGGGTGATTCCGGTGACGTATGGCGAAGGGCTTGCCGCGCGAGTGCGCGAGGCGGCCCCCGGGCCGGTGACGATCGCATTCGACCAGCACGGTCCGGAGACGATCGAGACTGCGCTCGAACTCGGCGTGGCCCGGGAGCGGATCAATACGATAGCCACCGATGCTGCCGCGTACGGCGTGCAGCAGGTCGGTCGCGGGCCGACGAACATCCAGACCCTGGACGCCCTGGCAAACCTCGTGGTCGCGGGCGATCTCGTGGTGCCGATCGAGGCGCGTTATCCGCTGGTCGAGGTCGTGGCTGCTTTCGAGCATCTGGAACGCGGTCACTTGCGCGGAAAGATAATTGTCACGCCGTGACTCTGGGCGCGCCGCGGTGCGCGCTTCAGCGACCGCGTAGCGCACCTGCTGCGATCACCGATGTCGGCAAGATCTTCGTGAGCGCGACGATCGCCTTGTACCTTGCGGTCGGCACCGAGACGGCCTTGCCTTTCGCGATTTCTTTGAGCGCGATCCGCACGAGGCGGTCGGGGTTGAGCCACATGAACCGCGGAATGTTGTCGGTACGTGCACCCATCCGCTCATGGAACTCGGTGTGCACGAAGCCGGGCGCGACCGCGGTGACCGTGACGCCTTGCTTGCGGTAATACCAATTGGCCCAGCGGCTGAAGCTCAAGACCCACGCCTTCGCGGCGCCGTAGGAACCGCGCGGCGTGTAGCCGGCGACACTGGCGATGTTGACGATGGTTCCCGCGCTGCGCGGCAGCATTTGCGACAGGGCCGCGTGCGTCAAGCGCATGGTGACCCGCACGTGCAC
>CAYRUW010000041.1:0-10113 GCA_964427465.1 uncultured Diaminobutyricimonas sp. | reverse complement strand
CCGGGACAAGCGAATACGTGACCGCGATCCAGCTCGACACGAAGCTCGACGGCATTCCCTCGAGCGTGCTCGACGGTGCACTCAAGCAGGCCAAGGACGCGCGCACGGCGATCCTCGCCGTCATGAACGAGGCGATCGATACGCCGGACGAGATGGCGCCGACCGCTCCGCGCGTCATCAGCGTGCAGATCCCGGTCGACAAGATCGGCGAGCTCATCGGCCCGAAGGGCAAGACGATCAACCAGATTCAGGACGACACAGGCGCCGAGATCTCGATCGAGGACGACGGCACCGTCTACATCGGCGCGACCGACGGCCCCTCCGCCGAAGCCGCCCGCTCCGCGGTCAACGCGATCGCCAACCCGCACAACCCAGAAGTGGGCGAGCGGTTCCTCGGCACGGTCGTCAAGATCGCAACCTTCGGCGCGTTCATCTCGCTGCTGCCTGGCCGGGACGGGCTGCTGCACGTGAGCGAGGTGCGCAAGCTCGCCGGCGGCAAGCGCGTGGAGAACGTCGAGGACGTGCTCTCGGTCGGCCAGAAGATTCAGGTCGAGATCACCAAGATGGACGATCGGGGCAAGCTCTCGCTTTCGCCGGTCATCGAGGAGGGCGCCGAGGCCTCCGTCGAGTAGCGCGGCTGGGTCAGACTGCTACGTCGCGGGCGTTCAGAGCGAAAGCCGCGACCGCGACTAGCAGGGCGCTCAACCCGTACAGCAGTGCGAGGCCGCCCCAGTCCCAGCCGTTCGAAAGCGGCTCGGTGCCGTAGGCCCAGTGGTACGGCGAGAGAGCGTGCAGCCATTCCAGTTGCTCGCTCTGCTTGGCGATCGCGTTGAACGCGTAGCCCAGGATCGCAATCCCGGCACCGGCCCCGAGCGCCACGGCTCGGCGGCCGGTGATCGCGCCGGCGGCGAGCGCGGTGGCCGCCGATAGCAACGTTAGACCCGCGAGCGCTGCACCGCCGGCGAGCGCGTTCTCCGGCTCGATGTGCAATTGCGCGGGTTCGTTCAAGACGAGCACCGTAGCGACGCCCAGTGCTGACAGCCAGACCAGCCGTACGAGGATCGCGACGGTCCGTTCGAGCACGAGCCGCACTCGAGACACGGCGTGCGCGAGGGTGAGCTCGAGCGAGCCGCTCTCCTCGGCACCGGCGATCGCGGCCGAACCCCACGCGACCCCGGCGATCGTCACCAGCAGGAATCCGATCAAACCGAAGAACGTCGCTTGGGTGTAGCCGGCTCCGGTCGCGATGTCCTGGTAGCCGAGGGTCTCGACTAGTTCTTCGGGAAGAGTCTTGAGTACTTCCCCGAGCTGGTTGCTGCCTGCGATCGACGGGAACAGCGGCAGGTACAACGCGAGCGCGGCGAGTATGCCCAGGCTCCAGCCGATCAGGGAGCGCCACGAATCGGCGAGCGCGCGGCGGAACAGCGGAAGTCCCTTCATGCGGTCACCTCCTCGGTGGCGCGCAAGTCGGTTCCGTAGAACCTGAGCACCGCTTCCTCCAGATCGGCCTCCTCGACGACTAGATCTGCCACTTCGTGACCGGACAAGGCTGCAACGAACGAGTCGACGCCCTCGCCGAGCATGGCCGTGAATTGCGTTTGCCCGTCGTCGGCGCCGGTCGCGGTGAGCTCGGCGAGTCCGGCAACGTGCTCGAGCGATCGCCGCATCGCGGACGCTTGCTCGGAGCGCACGAGAACTCGCACGCGGCGCATCGCCGACTCGCGCAGCTTCGACACGGTCGACACAGTTACGAGCTCTCCGGTTCGCAGGATGCCCACGGCGTCTGCGACCTGCTGTATCTCGCTGAGCACATGCGAACTCAAGAACACGGTCTGCCCGTTGGCTTTTGCTTCGCGCAGCATCGCGAAGAACTCCTGCTGCACGAGCGGGTCGAGGCCGCTCGTCGGCTCGTCCAGCACGAGCAGTTCCGGGTCGTGCATGAATGCCTGGACGAGTCCGAGCTTCTGCTTGTTTCCTTTGGACAGGCTGCGTACCGGGCGGCCGAGGTCCAATCCCAGCCGGTCGGCGAGGCCGTCGATCCGTCCTTTCGCGACATCGCCGCTGATCCGCGCGAAATGCGCGAGCAGATCGCGTCCCTGGATCCGGCCTTCCAAGTGCAACTCGCCGGGCAGGAACCCGATTCTCCGGCGCAGCGCGGCCCCGCCGGCGAGCGGGTCCTGCCCAAGCACCCGGACACGGCCTGCCGTCGGCCGGATGATGTCCAGCAGCAGCCGCATCGTGGTGGTCTTGCCGGCACCGTTCGGGCCGATCATGCCGAACACCGTGCCGGGCTCGATCTCGAGGTCGAGGCCCGCGAGCGCGAGGTGCCGCCCATAGCGCTTTTTGAGCCCCTCGGTCTTAATCGCAGGTCCCGCGTGCACGGGACCACCGTACAACGGCCGGCGAACTCGCACGAGCATGGCTCGCACCCGCCCGCACCGAGTGCTACGAACATGCCTCAAATTCGGATGCTCTGGGCCGGATCGCGGCGTTGTCGTGGTGTAATCCGAAGGTGCAGAACGAGTCCGCAAAGGTGCCACCCCGGCCGCAGCAGGAGCTGCCGGGCACGGGGCTGCACGTGAGCCGGATCGCCCTCGACGGCAGCCTGTTCGGCTGGGTGGTCGGTTCCGAGCACGCGACGGAGGTTCTCGACGCGTTCGCGGATGCGGGCGGCAACCTGATCAGCACCGCAGACCACTACGCGGGCGGTCGCAGCGAGATCATGATCGGACGCTGGCTGCGCTCGAAGCGGCTCCGCGACTCGGTCTTGATCGCCACCAAGATCGGCCGGCACCCAGACAATGAGGGACTCAGTGCCGCCAGCATCGTCCAGGCCGCAGAGGCCTCGCTCGAGCGACTGGGCACCGAGTACATAGACATCCTCTCGTTCGACGGCCACGACCCCGAAGTCCCGCTCGCTGAGACGCTCGAGGCCGCGGACCGGCTCGTGCAGTCGGGCAAGGTGCGGTGCCTAGGCCAGAGCGGGTGGTCGGCCGGTCAGCTCGAATCGGCGGTCGAGGCGGCCAAGACGACGGGCGTCGCGGGCATCCGCGTCGCGCTCGCGCGATACAGCCTGCTCGAGCGCGAATTCGTCGAGCGTGAGCTCGCGCCGGTCGCCGGTCGCCTCGGCATCGGCTTGCTCGCGCGCCTGCCGCTCGCCGACGGCTATCTCGCTGCCGCACTCGGAGACGATGCCGAGACCGAGCGCGAACTGGTCGCCTACTCCGGCGCCAAGCACCACCTGGCCCGCCGGGATCGGCATGTGCTCGCTGCCGTCGAAGCCGTGGCTTCCGGCCACGACCAGCCTGTGGGCACAATCGCGCTCGCATGGGTGCTCAACCGGCCTGAAGTCTGCGCGGCCGTCGTGCGAGCGAGAAGGGCCGCCCACTTGGCCGAACTACTGCCGGCGCTCGATATCCGGCTGACCCGGCACGAGGCCGCATTGCTCAGCGACGCGTCCGCGTGACCGGGTGAGCATCGCGATCGGCGCCGGGGCGTCAGCCGACCGCTGCCCACTCCGTCGTCGCGATGATGCTCGCACACACTATGAAGGTCAGGCAGATGGCGATCGTTAGCGCGGCGAGCAGGCCGAGCCGCACGCGCAGTCTGGCCACGCCGAACCGGATGGCGATCATCACGAGATACTCGGCCACGATTAGTGCGAGCCCGATCGTGGCGACGCCCACCGGCCGCAAGTCGCGCATCGCGAGCAGCAGGCCCACCGTGAGCGCGGTGAGCAGGCCGGCCACGACGAGCCAGATGCGCCCGCCGGAGGTGGTCAGCGACGATTGATCGCGAACTCGCGGGGAATCCGACATGTCACACCGCCGGGTTGACGCAAGTGCCGGTCAATTGAGCACGACCGACGATGTGCTCGCGCAATTGGAACCCGAGGAACGCTGGCGTGCAGTCCGCCGGCAATTGCAGCGACTCGACCGCGAGCGCGCTCAAGGTGAACACGTACCGGTGCTCGCCATGACCGGGTGGCGGCGCGGCGCCCGCGTAGCGCGCCTCCCGGCGCTCGTTCGGCACGGTGACGGCTCCCGCCGGCAGAAGTCCGGCATCCGGGTCGCCCGCGCCGCGCGGAAGCGCCCCGGCGCTCGCGGGAATGTTGTACACGGCCCAGTGCCACCATCCGCTTCCGGTCGGAGCGTCGGGGTCGTACATGGTGAGCGCGTAGCTGAGGGTCTGCTCGGGAGCGCCGGACCATTCAAGGGCGGGGGAGCGGTGTTCGCCGCCGATCGCGGGGCTCCTGGCCCATTCCGGCAGCGGAGCCCCATCCTCGAAGTCCGGGCTCGTGAGCCGGAACGTCGGGACCTCGGGCAGCTTCCAGTTCGGGTCGTTCGCCATCGATCTCTCCTCCCTCGCGGAACGTGGCACCGGCCTTCCAGCACGGTGCCGGATTCCGCGCTCACTAGACACTATGGCGCCGAATTCCGGCCGAAGGTAATCCGGCGACGGTGGAATCAGGCTACCCGCCGACCGGGTGCGACCGCTTGGCTCGCCGGTGGCCGGCAGGGCGATCGCAGGAATGTTCCAGGTCGCTCGAAGCGCCGTTCACCCGCTGGCGGCGGCGCGCAGCACCGAGCCGGCTACGCGGGTGAACGCGGCAGTCGCCGCCACCGGATCGCCCGCGTAGCCGCCGGTCATCGCGCCGTCGCGCGCAAGCAGCAACTCGTCCGCGCCGTCGCCTGGCCTCGGGTGCCCTGCGCCGGCGAGCAGTTTGCTGAGCCGCTCGGTCATCCACTCACGGTGGTCCGTCACGACTTGCCGGACGAGGTGCTGCTGGTCGGGGAACTCGGCTGCCGCGTTCAGGAACGGACAGCCTCGGAAATCACGCGCGGCGACCTCCGCGATCGTATCCGCGACGAACGTGCGTATGGCATCCGCGGGGCTCGCGCTCGACTCGACCACCGAGTCGAGGTACGCCTCCATCTGCTCGTGCTGAGTGTGTATGTACTTCAGGATCAGGTTGTCTTTGGAGCCGTAGTGCTTGTAGAAGGTCGCTTTCGTGACCGAGGCCTCGGCGATGATCCGATCCACTCCGACGTGGTGGATGCCGTCCAAGTAGAAGAGCCGCATGACGGTCTCGAGGATGCGGCGTTTGGCAGACCCGGGGACACGCTGTGCGGTCGTTGTGGGATCGTCGACCTGCACAGCGTGGCTCCTTCGGCTCAGGGGCTAGGTCCCGCAGCCGGGAGCTGCCCGGATCGGGGAGGGTCCGGACGTCCGGGGATCTCTGCTGATCCGGCACCACGATAGCACGTGGACAAACAGACGCGTCTGTCTAGGGCGAAAATCGTCGCGCCCCAATTCGGGGGGATCGGTTGCGAGCGCGTTACGGAACGACATCGAGCAACGCCATGTCATAGGCTCGAAGACGATGAACGGTGCAGTGCAGCTTCCGCTCGGCCTAGCCGAACTGCGCTTCACCGCATCCGGGGACTCACTCGTGCGCCGCTCAGTGCTGCCGAGCGGAGTGCGCATTCTGAGCGAGCGAGTGCCCGGCGCGGCGAGCGCCACGGTTGGTTTCTGGGTGGCGGTGGGCTCGCGCGACGAAGCACCCGAGGGCTACGGCTCCACCCACTTTCTCGAGCACTTGCTGTTCAAGGGAACGAGTTCGCGCAGCGCCCTCGACATCGCGGTGAGCTTCGACGCAGTGGGTGGCGAGCACAATGCGATGACGGGCAAAGAGCACACTTGCTATTACGCCAAGGTGCGCGACACCGACCTGCCGATGGCGGTGGAAGTGATCGCCGACATGCTCACCTCGAGCGTGCTCGACGCGCAAGACTTCGAGAACGAGCGCGGCGTGATTCTCGAAGAGCTCGCCATGGCCGACGACGATCCAGCCGATGTCACGAGCGAGCGATTCTTCGCGGGCGTGTTCGGCGAGCATCCTCTCGGACGGCCGATCGGGGGACACCCGGAGTCGATCCGCGCGGTCACGCGCGACGCGGTGTGGGCGCACTACCGCGCGAACTACCGGCCGCAGGATCTCGTGGTCACTGTGGCCGGCGCGGTCGACCACGACGAACTCGTGGCCGGGGTGACCGGTTCGCTCGAAGCGGCGGGCTGGCAATTGGACTTGGCCGCGTCGCCGGTTGAGCGGCGCGACCCTCGGGCCGATCCGATCGGGCGCGGCAGTCCGCTCACGGTCGTCGAGCGACCGATCGAGCAAGCGCATATCCTGCTGGGCGTTCCGGCGATGCCCGCGGGCGACGATCGGCGCAGCACGCTCACGGTGCTCAATTCGGTTCTCGGCGGCGGCATGTCGAGCCGGCTGTTCCAGGAGATCCGCGAGAAGCGCGGGCTGGCGTATTCGGTCTATTCGTTCGCGCCGTCATACTCCGACGCGGGACTGTTCGGGCTTTATGCGGGATGCTCACCGTCACGCGCGGGAGATGTCGCCGAGCTCATGCTCGCCGAGTTCCGCAAGGTCGCCACCGCGGGCATCACTCAAGACGAACTCGATCGCGCACGCGGTCAGCTCGGCGGTTCGTCGGCCCTCGCGCTGGAGGACTCAGACACTCGCATGACCCGGCTCGGCCGCAGCGAGATCACCCTGGGCGAGTTCGTGGACCTCGATGAGGCGCTGCGCAGGCTCGACCGGGTCACGACTTCCGATGTGCGCGAACTCGCGCTCGAACTGACCACCCGTCCGCTTTCGATCGCAGCCGTGGGCTCGATCGAGGCAACCGCGTTCGCCGGGCTCAACGACGAGCTCCCGGCGGCCTGACTGAAACAACGAATACCGCACTTATGCCTCATTATCTCTACCTGGTACGTCACGGTGAGCAGCGCGATGCCGATCAGGGCTTGCGCGACGGCCCCCTCAGCGCGCGCGGCAAGAAGCAAGCCGCAGCGATCGCCGAGCGGCTCTCGGGGGTGCCGCTCACGGGCGCCTGGCGTTCGCCGCTAGTCGCGGCCGAGCAGACCGCCAACGTGATCTCCGAGCACCTTCCGCACGTGCGACCGGAGCCTTCGGCGTTGCTCATGGACTGCATCCCGCACGGGCCGGCCGAAGACATGCCGCAAGCGTTCGAGCCCTTCTTCGGCGCTATCCGCCCGGAGGAGATCGAAGCCGGCCAGGCTCAGATGGCCGACGCGGTGGCCGAATGGTTCGCGCCCTCGCTCGAGGAGCGGCACGACCTGCTGATCACGCACAATTTCGTGATCGCGTGGTTCGTGCGCGAAGCGCTCGGCGCCGAAGCCTGGCGCTGGATGGGCATCAACCAGGCCAATTGCGGGCTGACGATCATCCGCATCCGGTCCGCCAAGCCTCCGGTTCTGATCACTCACAACGATCTCGGCCACCTGCCGGCCGACCTCCGCACCGGCCTTCCCGTGCCCCAGCCATACTGAGCACTCGGGCATGGCCCAGAGCACGCCGGGCACGTGGACGAATCACAGCAGGCGCTTGCGGAACCAGTTCGTCGCGTTCGGGTTGTCGTTGTAGGGCGGCACCTCTTCGAATCCGCTCGACCGGTAGAGCCCGCCGGCTGCGACGAGACTCGAGTTGGTGTCGAGCACGAGCTCGGTGGCGCCGAACTCGCGGGCGCGCCGTTCGAGTTCGGCGAGCAGCGCCTTGCCCAGACCCGCACCCCGGGCGTGCGGCTGCAGCCAGAGGTGCTTCACCTCGAAACGCACGACGCCGGTCTCGGTCGAATCCAGGCGGCGGATGCCGCCGCAACCGATATCCGCTTCGTCACCGGCGAGGCTCTCGCCCTCGACGATCAGGAACACGCCCCGCGGCGGCTCGAACTGGTCGGGCGAGGGGAAGACCCTGCGGTACTCACCCATGGTTTCGGGGAATTCCAGTTCCCGGCTCGAGAAGTACTCGGTGAGCAATGCGAGCGCCGCGTCGTCGACGACGCTCGCCTCGCGCCAGGTGGCCATCCTGGCAGCGTAGAGCCGATGCCTGGAACAGGCCGTGTAGATTTGCTGGGGTGAGCACGAGGGTCGCCGTGGTCGGCGCGGGCGGACGGATGGGCTCGCTCGCCGCGCGCGTCGTGGAGCAGACGGACGGGTTCGAGCTCGTCGCTCGGATCGGCCGCGACGACGAGCTGTCGCTCATGCTCGACGCCGATGTCGTCGTGGACTTCACCCTCCCTTCGGTCTCGCCAGGAGTCGTGGAGTATGCGGTGGAGCACGACGTTCCGGCGCTCGTGGGCACGAGCGGCTGGTCGGAGGACCGGATCGCTCGCGTGCGCAGTCTCGCCGAAGCGCATCCCGAGACCGGGGTGCTGTTCGTGCCCAACTTCTCGATCGGGTCGGTGCTCGCGACCTCGTTCGCTGCTGCTGCCGCAAAGTTCTTCGATTCGATCGAGATCGTCGAGGGCCATCACGCAGCGAAAGTCGACTCGCCCTCCGGCACCGCGGTTCGCACGGCCGAACTCATGGGGAAGGCCAGGGCCCAAGTGGGACCGGTTGCGGCGCCGCACACCGACCAGCGGGCACGCGGGCAGCTGGTGTCGGGCATCCCGGTGCACTCTTTGCGGTTGCAGGGGGTGGTGGCCAGGCAAGAGGTGATCTTCGGCGGTGCGGGGGAGGTGCTCACGATCGCGCACGACACCATCTCCGGGGATGCCTACACGGCCGGCTTGCGACTCGGGCTGCGTGCCGCCGTGCAATTGCGCGGCGTTGCCGTCGGCCTTGACCGGTTGATCGACCTGGATCTCGCGGGTTCGTGACGAAACGCTTCGGCGCGCTCGCGATGGCGGCGCTCCTGCTGCTCTACCTGGTCTTCACGATCCAGTACGCGGTGCGGCTGATCCTGGATCCGCATCCGCTTGCGAACGGGATCGGCTGGGCGCTCGTCGTGCTGCCCGTGCTCGGCGCCTGGGCGCTCGGCGCCGAGCTCGTGTTCGCGGTGCGGTCGGAGCGGCTCGGGCGCGCGCTCGGAGACGCGGCGCGGCTGCCGTTCGACGAAATGCCCAGACTGCCCAGCGGCCGGATCGACCCGCAGGCCGCCGACGAGAGCTTTCCCCGGTTCAAGGCCGAGGTGGAGCAATCGCCCGAGGATTGGCGGGCCTGGTACCGGCTCGGCCTGGCCTACGACGCAAGCGGCGACCGCCGCCGGGCCCGGTGGGCGATCCGACGCGCGATCGCCCTGGCGAGGTCCGTGCACCGAGACTGAATTCGACTTCGACCCTCGCTCGCGTTGACTGCGAGCGTGCCACCGCACGGTGGCTGACGGTCTACCGCGCCAGGGCGGCGTCGACCGCCTCCTCGACGGTCCGGTGCTCGAACTGGAAGCCGTCGGCGGTCAGTCGTTCGGGGACCACGCGCTGGCTAGCGAGCAGTACCTCGCGGCCGGCCGCGCCCAAGACCGCTTCGACGCTCCACTCCGGGACGACCACGTTGTACCAGCGGTGCAGTCGCCTGGCCAGCAGCGAAGTGATCCGGTCGCTCGTTGCATGCACCGGCCCGACGACGTTGACCGCGCCGGTCAGATCCGAGTCGAGCAAGTGCCGGATCGCGGCCGCTTCGTCGTGCAGGCTCACCCACGGCCAGTGCTGTCCGCCCGTGCCGAACCTCGTGGCAAGGCCCAGTGCGGTGAGCCTCAGCAGCGGGGCGAGCGCGCCGCCCCGGGCGATGACCATACCGGTGCGCACGGTCACGACCCGGGTTCGTTCGGGTGCGATCCGCGCGGTGCGCTCCCACGCGTCGACGAGCTCGGGCAAGAAGCCCTCGCCTCTGGCCGATTCCTCGGTGAGCCGTTCGCCGGGCCGGTCTCCGTAGAAGCCTGTGGCGGATGCGTTCACGAACACTGAGGGCGGGTGGGCGACCGTGTTCATGGCTTCGGCGAGAGTCTTGGTCGCTTGAATGCGTGAGTCCATGAGCTGCCGCCGATAGTGGCGGGTCCATGGCATGCGCGAGAACGACGCGCCGGCGAGGTTGACGACCGCGTCGACCCGTTCCATCACGCGCGTATCCATGGTGTTCGCGGACGGCGCCCAGTTGATCTCGTCTGCCGATCGCGGCCGTGCGCGCACGAGCCGCAGCACTTCGTGGCCATGCTGCGCCAATTGGCGGGTGAGCTCTCGGCCGATCAGCCCGGATGCGCCGGCGACGAGTACCGTTCGACCACCCATCCCTGCAGTCGCCTAC
>CAYRUW010000040.1:0-10144 GCA_964427465.1 uncultured Diaminobutyricimonas sp. | reverse complement strand
AGGCGTCGGGCTCATCTCGCCTCCGCCGCACCACGACATCTACTCGATCGAGGACCTCAAGCAACTGATCTTCGATCTCAAGCGCGCGAACCCTTCCGCGCGCGTGCACGTCAAACTCGTGAGCCAGACCGGCATCGGCGCCGTGGCGGCAGGTGTTGCGAAGGCCAAAGCAGACGTCGTGCTGGTCTCCGGACACGACGGCGGAACAGGGGCGAGTCCGCTGAACTCCCTCAAACACGCCGGAACGCCTTGGGAGATCGGGCTCGCCGAGACCCAGCAGACCCTCATGCTCAATGGGATGCGCGACCGCGTGGTCGTGCAAGTCGACGGCCAGATGAAAACCGGCCGGGATGTGATCATCGCGGCCCTGCTCGGAGCGGAGGAGTACGGCTTCGCGACCGCGCCGCTCGTAGTCTCCGGCTGCATCCTAATGCGCGTGTGCCATTTGGACACGTGCCCGGTCGGAGTCGCGACACAGAACCCGGAGCTTCGTGCGCGCTTCAGCGGCAAACCGGAGTTCGTCGTGAACTTCTTCGAATTCCTCGCCCAGCAAGTGCGCGAGTACTTGTCGCAGCTCGGCTTCCGCAGCCTCGACGAACTGATCGGTCACACCGAACTGCTCGACATCGACCGCGCCGTGGAGCACTGGAAGGCCGATGGCCTCGATCTCACGCCGATCCTCACCGGGCCGGAATTCGGCGAGCACGAACCTCGCCGCAACACGACCGCGCAGGATCACGAACTCGAAGCCCACTTTGACGGCGAGCTGATCCGCGCCGCTGCGGCAGCCCTCGACAAGCGCAAGCCGGTGAAGATCGAGCGCGAGATCCGGAACACCGAGCGTGCCGTCGGCACCATGCTCGGTCATGAAGTAACTAAGCGCCACGGCGAGCACGGACTGCCCGACGGGACAATCGAAATAGCCTTGCACGGCACCGCCGGGCAGTCGTTCGGTGCATTCGTGCCCAGCGGCATCACATTGCGCCTCGAAGGCGACTCGAACGACTATCTCGGCAAAGGGCTTTCCGGAGGCCGCATCGTGGTCCGCCCGCAACGCGAAGCGAACTTCGCTGCAGAGCACAATGTGATCGCCGGAAACGTCATCGGCTACGGTGCGACGCGAGGCAGCATGTTCTTGCGCGGCATCGTCGGCGAACGCTTCCTCGTGCGCAACTCGGGAGCGACCGCCGTGGTGGAAGGCGTAGGCGACCACGCGCTCGAATACATGACCGGTGGGCTCGCCGTCATCCTCGGGCCGACCGGTCGCAACCTCGGTGCCGGCATGTCGGGTGGTACCGCATACGTGTACGATCTTGCTCCCGAGCTCGTCAACGCGGAAGCGCTCGCAGACGGCGAGCTCGAACTGCACCCGCTCGGCAGCGGCGACGCCGAGATACTTGCCGACTTGCTCCGCGAGCATCTCGAAGAGACCGGCTCCGCCGTCGCAGAACGCATGCTCGAGTCGTTCGAGACGACCGTGACGCGATTCGTCAAAGTCTTGCCGCGCGACTACGCCGCGGTGCTCGCAGCTAGGCAGCTCGCCGTGGACGAAGGACTCGACCCCGACGGCGATATCGTATGGAACCGCATCCGGGAGGTGACCGGTGGCTGACCCGAAAGGCTTCCTGAAGACCCGGGAGCGAGAACTGCCCGCTCGCCGGCCGGTGCCGCTGCGCTTGCTGGACTGGAAAGAAGTCTACGAGCAGCAAGACCCCGAGCAATTGCGCCGGCAGGCCGGTCGCTGCATGGATTGCGGAATCCCGTTCTGCCATCAAGGCTGCCCGCTGGGCAACCTGATCCCCGAATGGAACGACCTCATGTGGCGCGGCGAAGGGCGCCAGGCGATCGAACGGTTGCACGCGACCAACAACTTCCCCGAATTCACCGGACGCTTGTGCCCCGCGCCATGCGAAGCGGCATGCGTGCTCGGCATCAACCAGCCGGCAGTGACCATCAAGCAAGTCGAAGTCTCGATAATCGACCAGGCCTGGGCCAACGGATGGGTCGCTCCGCATCCGCCCGACCGGCTCACCGGCAAGACGGTCGCAATCGTGGGGTCCGGGCCCGCCGGCCTGGCCGCAGCGCAACAACTCACCCGGGCCGGGCACACCGTCGCGGTATACGAACGCGACGATCGCATCGGCGGGCTTCTGCGCTACGGCATCCCGGACTTCAAGATGGAGAAGAAGCACATTGAGGCCAGGCTCACTCAGATGCAGGCCGAGGGCACACGCTTCCGCGCCGGCGTCGAAATCGGGGTCGACATCTCGTGGGATGAACTCAAGACCCGCTACGACGCCGTCGTGATCGCCACCGGAGCGACCGTGCCGCGCGATCTGCCGATCCCCGGCCGCGATCTGCTGGGCGTGCACTTCGCGATGGACTACCTCGTGCAACAGAACAAGGCCGGTGCCGGCGACTACGTCGGGGAACAGATCACCGCCGAAGGCAAGCACGTCGTGGTGATCGGTGGAGGCGACACCGGAGCGGACTGCATCGGCACTGCGCATCGCCAGAACGCGCTCTCTGTGACCAACCTCGCGATCGGCAAGCAGCCGCCCTTGGTACGCACGCCGCAAGAACCATGGCCGATGGTGCCGCGCGTATTCGAGGTGCAAACCGCCCACGAAGAAGGCGGCGAACGCATGTTCTTGGCGTCGACGGTGGAATTCCTGGGCAATGAGGCAGGCGAGGTGCGCGCCTTGCGCATCGCCGAAACCGAATACGTTGACGGCAAGCGAGTGCCCAAGTCGGGCACCGAGCGGGAACTGCCCGCGGACCTCGTACTGCTCGCGCTCGGCTTCACCGGGCCCGAACCGGACTCGATCGCCGGGCAATTGCGCTTGCCCTTCGACAGCCGGGGCAACATCGAACGAGACGAAAGCTACGCGACGAGCGAACCCGGCGTTTTCGTCGCAGGCGACGCAGGGCGAGGGCAGTCGCTCATAGTCTGGGCGATCGCGGAAGGCCGGGCTGCGGCATCCGCGGTAGACCGCTACCTTGAAGGAAGGACAGACCTGCCGTTCCCGGTCAAGCCTTCCGACCGGGCGATCGCGGTGTGAACAACCGCTCTGGAACCTGTCCGCAAAAACACGAATAAGGAAGCAATGAGACGAGCCAAGATCGTCGCGACCCTCGGTCCGGCGACCTCGAGTTACGAGAGCATCCGAGCGATCATCGAGTCCGGCGTCAACGTCGCCCGCATGAACCTGAGCCACGGCACATACGAAGTGCACGAAGAGGTCTATGCGAACGTGCGCAAAGCCGAAGCCGAGTCGGGCGATCCGATCGCGGTGCTGGTCGACCTGCAAGGTCCGAAGATCAGGCTGGGAAAGTTCGAAGCAGGGCCATACGAGCTGCAGCAAGGCGATGTGTTCAAGATCACGATCGAAGACGTCGTGGGGACGCGAGAACTCGCATCCACGACCTTCAAAGGACTGCCGCAGGACGTCGCGCCGGGCGATCCGCTGCTCATCGACGACGGCAAAGTCGCGCTGCGAGTGCTCGAAACCAACGGAACCGTCGTCACGACCGAGGTCGTGGTGCCGGGTCCGGTATCGAACAACAAGGGCATAAACCTGCCCGGCGTCGCTGTCAACGTGCCCGCCATGTCCGCGAAAGACGAAGCCGACCTTCGCTGGGCGCTCGGCCTCGGAACCGACTACATTGCGCTCTCGTTCGTACGCAGTGCCGACGACATCAAGCGAGTTCACGAGATCATGGCCGAAGAGGGCCGCAAGATCCCGGTGATCGCGAAGATCGAGAAACCGCAAGCGGTCGACAACCTCGAAGAGATCATCGACGCGTTCGATGGCATCATGGTCGCCCGCGGCGACCTCGGCGTCGAACTGCCGCTCGAAGCCGTGCCGATCGTGCAGAAGCGTGCCGTGGAACTGTGCCGCCGGATGGCCAAGCCCGTTATCGTCGCGACGCAAGTACTCGAATCGATGATCTCAAGCCCGCGCCCGACTCGCGCCGAGGCCTCGGACTGCGCCAACGCCGTACTCGACGGCACCGATGCCGTGATGCTCAGCGGCGAGACCAGCGTAGGCGAGTTCCCGGTCATCACCGTGCAGACCATGGCCCGCATCATCGAAGCCACCGAGGAGCACGGCTTGGAGCGCGTGCCACCGCTAGGCACGAAGCCGCGTACGCAAGGCGGAGCGCTCACCCTCGCCGCCGCCGAAGTCGCAGACTTCGTTGAAGCGAAATACGTCTGCGTGTTCACCGAATCCGGCGACTCCGCAAGGCGCATGTCCAGGCTCCGGTTCAAGATCCCGATGAAAGCGTTCACCCCGAGCCCGGCGATCCAGCGCAGAATGGCGCTCAACTGGGGGATCGAATCCTTCGTCGTCGATCGCGTGACGCACACCGACGCCATGTTCCGGCAAGTCGACGAGATCCTGCTTGCTCGGGGACTGGCCGAACATGGCGACAAAGTGGTGGTCATCTCGGGGTCGCCGCCCGGCATCCCAGGTTCGACGAACGACTTGCGCGTGCACAACATCGGCGATGCCCTCAACGGGGTAGCGCCCGCCTGGGAGAACTAGACCGCCTGCGCGGTTTCTGGGAAAGGCCCGGTCGACCGGGCAAGCGCCACCAGGCCCGGGCAGCATCGGAGTATGCAGTTCCAGCCCACCCGGGCAATTGTCACCGGTTCGGACTCCGGAATCGGCAAGGCGAGCGCGCTCGCGCTGGCCGAAGCCGGAATGGATGTCGGCATCACGTGGCACTCGGACGAGGCCGGAGCCCGCGACACCGCCGAGCAAGTGCGGGCTGCCGGCCGGCGTGCCGCGGTAGCGCAATTGGACACGAGCCGCCTCGAAGAGTGCGGCGACGTCGTGGATCGGTTGTGCGACGAGCTCGGCGGACTCGACGTCTTCGTGAACAACGCGGGCACGGGAGCGCGCACGCGAATGCTCGAACTCACCCTGCGGCAGTGGCGGCACGTTGTGGCCACCGACCTGGACGGGGCGTTCGTGTGCATACAGCGTGCCGCGAAACGAATGGTCGGGCAGGGCACTGGCGGGCGCATCATCGCTATCACGAGCGTGCATGAGCACCAGCCACTCGTCGGGTCGAGTCCGTACGACGCGGCCAAGCATGGACTCGGGGGATTCGTGAAGACCGTGGCGCTCGAACTGGGTGAGCACGGCATCACCGCGAACGCGATCGCACCGGGCGAGATTGCGACGCCCATGACCGGACTCGAAGACAAGGACCCGCACGAAGAGTCGCGGCCCGGCATCCCGCTTGGCCGGCCCGGCGACGCCAGAGAGATCGCGGCGGTGGTCGCGTTCCTCGCCTCGCCTCGTTCCAGCTACGTGACGGGAGCGTCGTGGGTCGTCGACGGCGGCATGCTGCAAATGGGACCGCAAGGCGCCGCGTTCCTACGCGGGGACGACTGGCGGAAGGTTTGAGCGCGCTTCGCGCGAAAGGCAGGTGGAAAGATGGGCGAACCGGACATGCCCGAAGACGAAGACGACCCGAAGCCCACGGGTAAGCCTTCCCAAGCCGAAGGCGATGTAGACGACACCTCGAGCCCGTTCGACAAGCCGCAGGACCCGACCGAGCCGGGAGGGGACTGAGCCGCCGCCACGCCGCTGCGCGGCGCGCCGGACTGCTCAGCGGGGGCCCACCACAAGTGCACGTCTCGCCCACCATACGGGCACAACCGGAACCCGACTTCGCCGGGTTCCGTTTGTGCCGGATGTGGGACTCGAACCCACACGCCCTTTCGGACAGAGCATTTTGAGTGCTCCGCGTCTGCCAATTCCGCCAATCCGGCTTGCGGTGTCGCGCGGCATCCGCGCTCCACCGTGCACACAATATCGTAGGCTTTCAGCGTGAGTGATCCAGACGCGAATGCAGCCCCGCCCCGCCGTGTGATAGTCGCCGAGGACGAGTCGCTCATTCGCCTGGACATCGTGGAGACACTCCGCGACAACGGATTCGACGTCGTCGGCGAAGCGGGCGACGGCGAGACCGCGGTGCGTCTGGCCACCGAACTCAAGCCCGATCTCGTGATCATGGACGTCAAGATGCCCCAGCTCGACGGCATTTCGGCTGCCGAGAAGCTCGGCAAAGACCGCATCGCGCCGGTCGTTCTGCTAACCGCGTTCAGCCAGAAAGAACTGGTCGAGCGCGCGAGCGAAGCCGGTGCGCTCGCCTATGTCGTCAAACCGTTCACGCCCAACGATCTGCTACCCGCGATCGAAATAGCACTCAGCCGGTACCAGCAGATCATCAGCCTCGAAGCCGAAGTGCAGGACATGGTCCAGCGCTTCGAAACCCGAAAACTCGTCGACCGGGCGAAGGGTCTGCTCAACGAGAAGATGGGGCTGACCGAGCCCGAGGCGTTCCGCTGGATTCAGAAGGCCTCTATGGACCGTCGCCTTACCATGCATCAAGTGGCCGAGGCCGTGATCGAGCAGCTCAGCCCCAAGAAGTAACCCGCGGGGGAGCGGGCTAGTCGCGGCTCCGCAGCATGTTCGTCATCCGCACGGTCGAAAGGCGCCGGCCCTCCTCGTCGCGCATCACGATTTCGTGGGTGGCGAGTGTGCGGCCGAGCACGAGCGCGTCGCACGTTCCCGTCACCCATCCGGTCGTGACCGAACGGCTGTGCGTGGCGTTGATTTCGATGCCGACCGCGTAGCGGTCCGGCCCGGCATGAATCGCGGATGAGATAGAACCGAGTGACTCGGCAAGCACGACATGCGCTCCGCCATGCAGCAAGCCGATCACTTGCGTGTTTCCCTCCACCGGCATCCGGGCTACCGAGTGTTCGGCGGAGAGCTCTAGGAACTCGATTCCCATTTTTCGCGACAGAGAGCCGCCTCCGCTTTCGATCAGTCGCTGGTAGAGCGCCGTGTCGAGATCATCGGGGAACTTGGTCGCCATCGCCTTCCTTCGCCGGTAGCAAGCGTGACGGAAGCCGCCGATAGGCTGGCTCCGTGCCGGACACCGCAAAGCCTACCCTCATGGTCATCGACGGCCATTCCCTCGCGTTCCGGGCGTTCTACGCCCTGCCCGTCGACAGCTTCGTCAACCGCGAGGGCCAGCACACCAACGCGATCCACGGATTCCTCGCGATGCTCATCCTGCTGCTGCAGAAGGAGAAGCCGACCCACCTCGCCGTCGCGTTCGACATCTCGCGGTACTCGTTCCGCTCGCGCGAATACGCCGACTACAAGGCCACGCGCGGCGACACGCCACCCGAATTCATCGGGCAAGTGCCGCTGCTCGAAGAAGCACTTGCGGCCATGAACATTCCCACGATCAGCAAAGAGGACTACGAAGCCGACGACATACTCGCCACCTTGGCCACGAAAGGCCGAGACGAAGGCTACGAGGTGCTGCTCGTCTCCGGTGACCGCGACACCATCCAGCTGGTGCGCGACGGTGTCACGCTGCTCTACCCGAGCGCCCGGGGCGTCTCGGAGCTCAAGCGATACGACCGCGATGCCGTCGTCGAACGCTATGGCGTCGAACCGCACCAGTATCCGGACATCGCGGCCCTCGTCGGCGAGACGAGCGACAATCTGCCAGGCATCGACAAGGTCGGCGAGAAGACCGCGGTCAAGTGGATCCTGCAGTACGGGGACCTCGCGGGTGTGCTCGCGCATGCCGATGAGATCAAAGGCGTGGTCGGTCAGAACCTGCGTGACCAGCAAGAGAACGCGATACGCAACCGCAAACTCAATCGCCTCGTCACCGACCTCGAACTCCCGTTCGCTCCGGATGATCTGGTCCGGCGATCGATCGATGTCGCCGCCGTACGCCGCGTGTTCGACCGGCTGCAATTCCGCACCTTGCTCGAGCGGGTGCTCAAACTCGCGGGCGAGAACGGTTCGGCGGCCGCCGCGGACGAGGCGATCGACGCGGTGGAAACCGTCGCAGTCGCGCCGCCAGTGCGCACCATGGTCGACGAGGAACTGGCCAAGTGGATCGCGACGGCATCCGCGGACGGTGAGCGCGCGCTCGGGATGCGTGTGGTTACGGCCGCGGGCCAAGTCACCGGGTTCGGCCTCGCGACGGCGAATGACTCGGCATTCGTGCCGTGGGCGCCGGGCAGGCAGGACTACGACGCCTTCGAGCGCTGGCTGGCCAGCGACGCGCCGAAATGCCTGCACGATGCGAAACACCAGCTAAAGTCGCTGGCCGGAACCGGGCTCGTGCTTGGCGGCATCGCGTTCGACACCCAGATCGCCGGCTGGCTGCTCCGACCTGGGACGAGACCCGGCGGGCTCGCAGAGCAGGCCTACGAGGTGCTGGGCGAAAGCCTGCCCGAACCGGACCCGAACCAGCTGCTCCCGGAGACCGAGGCACTCAGCCCCGCAACCGAGGCCTGGTATGTATTGCGGATAGCCGAGGAGCTTGCAACGCGGCTCGATCCGGGTTCTCGTCGGGTGCTCGAAGATCTCGAACTCCCGCTCGTGCCTGTGCTCGCGAAGATGGAACTCGACGGCGTCGCGGTCGACTCAGAAGTGCTCGCGCGCCTGGGTGCCGAGCTCTCAGAGACCGCCAACGACATTGCTGCGCAGGCTTTCGCGCAAATCGGGCGCGAGGTGAACCTGGGTTCGCCCAAGCAATTGCAGCAGCTCTTGTTCGACGAACTCGGGATGCCGAAAACCCGGGCGACGAAGACCGGCTATTCCACCGATGCCGCGGCACTGGCCGACCTGCAGGACCGGCTGCCGGAGCCCCATCCGTTCCTCACCCTGCTTTTGCAGCATCGCGATGCGACCAAGCTCAAGCAGATCATCGAGACGCTCGAGCGCGAGATCGGGCCCGACGGCCGGATTCACACGAGTTACGACCAGACCGGCACGAGCACGGGACGCATCTCATCGAACGACCCCAATCTGCAGAACATCCCGATCAAAACGGATGTGGGCAGGCAGATCCGTTCGGCTTTCACTTTCGGCAAGGGGTACGAAACGCTGCTGACCGCCGATTACTCGCAGATCGAGATGCGGATCATGGCGCACCTTTCGGGCGATGAAGGCCTGATCGCGGCTTTCAAGGCGGGCGAAGACCTGCACCGTTTTGTTGGCGCACGAGTGTTCGGCGTTCCTCCCGAAGACGTCACCCCGCTTATGCGCAGTAAAGTGAAGGCCATGTCGTACGGTCTCGCGTACGGGCTGAGCGCGTTCGGCTTGTCGAAGCAATTGCGCATCGACACCTCGGAGGCGAAACAGCTCATGGCCGACTATTTCGCCCGGTTCGGTGCCGTGCGCGACTATTTGCGCGACGTCGTCGAACGGGCCCGCGTCGACGGCTACACCGAGACGATCTTCGGGAGGCGTCGGCCCTTCGCCGACCTCAACTCGAACAACCGCGTGCTGCGCGAGAACGCGGAGCGTGCCGCGCTCAACGCGCCGATCCAGGGTTCGGCGGCGGACATCATGAAGATCGCAATGCTCGGCATCGGAGACGACTTGCGCTCCCAGGGACTCGCCTCGCGAATGCTGCTGCAAGTGCACGACGAACTCGTCTTCGAGGTCGCGCCCGGCGAGATGGAAGCGCTGCAAAACGTGGTGACCGAGCGGATGCGCGGCGCAGCCGAGTTGAGTGTTCCGCTCGACGTGCAATTGGGTTCCGGTCCGAACTGGGAGATCGCGGCGCACTGAGATGAGGACCGAGCTCCAGCCGGATGAGTTTGAACGGGAAGGCGGTCGCACCGCGGGTGCCGAACGCCGCGGGCATGGCAGTAGGGTCCCGGATGGCTGAACGCACCGTGCGCGTCGCCTCGAGTTCGGGTCTGCACGCCCGGCCGGCGCATCTGTTCACCCAGGCAGCGGGCAAAGCGGCGGTCCGCGTGACGCTGACTTCGGCCAGCGGGCAGAGCGTCGATGCTTCGAGCATCCTCGGCGTGCTCTCGCTCGGCGTGGATTCCGGAGAACGCGTTACGCTGTCTGCGCACGGCGATGGCGCCGAACAGGCCCTCGATGAACTCGTAGCACTGCTCAGCCGCGATCTAGACAACGACTGAGTAGTCCCAGCACTCGGTTGCCCCCCGTGGACAGAGGCGGGTAAGCTTGAGCGTCGCATTTTGCGAGTTTCTATCCGCCTGCCATGGCGACAATATACAGCCGAATCGCCAAGGCCCTACCCATGTCCATTACGGAGCATCTACTACATG
>CAYRUW010000039.1:0-10193 GCA_964427465.1 uncultured Diaminobutyricimonas sp. | reverse complement strand
GGCACGGCAACGGCTCCGTTCCGGCGGCGGCGCAGACCGAGGCCGAGACCGAGGTAGTGCTTCCGCCGACTGCCGTGACCGAGCCACAACTCGCGCGGATCGTCCGGCGTATCGGGCAGACCATCGCCGAAGCCGACGAGAACCGAGATGCCGAGCTTGCCGCGACCCGCCTCGACGGCCCGGCGCTGGAGTTCCGCAAGGCCAGCTACGAGATCCGCGAGGCGGACGACGACCTCGGGCACCTGCCGGTCATCCCGTCCGGTCCGGTGCAGCTTTCGCTGCCCCAGCAGCTCACCGAGAACGGTGCCACTTGGCCACGCGTGGTGTTCACGGTAGTCCAGGAGGAGCAGCCGGAACCTGCCGTCGAAGACGGCGAAGAGGCGCAAGAGGATGAGGACGTGCCGCCTCCGGTACCGCCAGTCGCGCTCGTGCTCATTCAGCAGGATCCGCGCAGTCAGTATCAGGTGCACTACGCCATCACGCTGCACGAGACACTGCCAGAAGTCGCACCCCCGGCGATCGGCGCCGCCCGGCTCCCGCTCGATTCGAAGTTCCTGACTGTGCGTCCCGACGAACTCGCGACCGCGTATGCCGACGTGCTTCTGAAGGGCGAGGAGAGCGAATATGCCGAGCTGTTCGCTCTCGATCACGACGCCCTGCTGCCGCAGATCGGCCCGGAGAACAAGCAAGAGCGGCGCAAGAAGCTCCCTTCGACCGCTTCGATCAAGTTCTCGAACGAGCCGGGGACGGGCGCGCCGATCGCGTTGTCCACGAATGACGCGGGAGCACTCGTGTCCATCTCCATCAACGAGATAGACACCGTCAAGCCCGTCGAGAATGGCGCTGCCGTCAACCCTGAGGGAGCCGTCAAGGCGCTCTCGGGAAAGAAGCAGACGACCAAGGGCATCAAGGCCACGTGGGGCAACCAATTGCTGTTCTACGTTCCGCCTGCGACCGACGACACGGCTCAAGTCGTGCTGCTGGGCTACAACACGAGCCTCATCGCGGCTTCGGAACTTTAGGGAATGCGTGCAGGCTCGGCGAACCTGCCTAGGGTGTGCCTTGGAGCATGCGCTCCCGCACGCGCCGGGGCGATATTCGTGCCTGGCGCGTTCGGCTAGCAAGTTGGGAGGAATGCCCTAGTGGCAGAGGGAATGAGCGGGCCTGGCCTGCATGGCGCGGTCGACTTATCCTCGCTCGTGCGCTCGCGCGAAACGGGAACAGAGCAAGCCGGGGCGCCGAACGGCGAGGCCGGCCAGGCACCTCAAGGCGTAGTCAGCGAAGCGACGGATTCTAACTTCCAGGCGGTGGTGGAGCTCTCGGCTCGCGTCCCGGTGGTGGTGGAGTTCTACGCGCAAGGCATCCAGCCTTCGCTCGCGTCGCTCGTCGGCTCCTACGGCGGCCGCCTAGCGCTCGCGGTCGTAGACGGAAATGCCAACCCGCAGCTCGCCCAGGCATTTCAAGTGCAACAGGTTCCCGCGGTGGCCGCGGTGATCGGCGGTCGCCCGATGCAATTGTTCGTCGGCATGCCCGGCGAGGCCGAGATCCGGCAAGTGTTCGACCAGTTGCTTCAAGTAGCCGCCGAGAACGGCATTTCGGGTTCGATCCCCGTCGAGGACGCGGGAACCCCACAAGAGGAGCAGGAGCCTGAACTGCCTCCGCTGCACCAGGAGGCGTACGACGCGATCTCGCGTGCGGACTACTCCGCGGCGATCGCAGCATACGACAAGGCGATTTCGCAGGATCCGCGCGACGCGCTCGCCATCGCCGGCCGGGCCCAAGCGGCGCTGCTCATGCGACTTGCCGATGCCGAGTCGGCAAGACTGCGCGAAGCCGCCGCCGAGAATCCGCAGGACGTGGATGCGCAACTGGCGGTCGCCGACCTCGACGTGAGCGGCGGCCACGTCGACGACGCGTTCGGGCGCTTGCTGGACTTGTTCCCCGGGCTGGCCGCCGACGACAAGGATCGTGTGCGCGCACGCCTCGTCGAATACTTCGAGATCGTCGGCACGGAAGACCCGCGCGTGCTCGCGGCCCGGCGCCGCCTCGCGACGCTGCTGTATTGAGCTAGCCCTTCGTTCGCGGCGCGAGGTACAGCGCGCCCAGCGGCGGCAGCGTGACCTCGGCGGATGCCGGCCGGCCCCACCACGCCGCATCCGTGGCAGTCACCGAACCTAGGTTGCCGACGCCGGACCCGCCGAACTCCTCGGCGTCGGTGTTCAGGATCTCCTCCCAGACCCCGGGCATCGGCAATCCCACGCGGTACGGCGCGACCGGCTGACCGCTGAAGTTGAACACGGCCGCGATCGGCTGCATGTCGGTCGACCAGCGCAAGAACGCGAGCACGTTCTGCTCCGCGTTCCCGCCGTCGAGCCATTCGAAGCCCAGATCGGTGTTGTCTTGCTGCCACAGCGCCGGCCGCTCGCAGTAGATGCGGTTGAGTTGCGCGACCATCCGTTGCAGGCCCTGGTGCATCGGCTGTTCGAGGATCCACCAGTCCAGGCCCCGGTCCTCGCTCCATTCGCTCGGCTGGCCGAACTCGCTGCCCATGAACAGCAATTGCTTGCCCGGATGCGCCCACATGAACGACAAGTACGCCCGCACGTTGGCGAGTTTTTGCCATTGGTCTCCCGGCATTTTGTGCAGCAGCGAACCCTTACCGTGCACGACCTCGTCGTGACTGATCGGCAGCACGAAGTTCTCGCTGAACGCATACATGAAACTGAACGTGATATCGCCGTGATGGTACGAGCGGTACATGGGGTCCTTGGCCATGTATTGCAGGGTGTCGTGCATCCAGCCCATGTTCCATTTGAGTCCGAAGCCGAGGCCCGATGCGTTCGTCGGTTTCGTCACGCCCGGCCACGCCGTCGACTCCTCGGCGATCATGACGATGCCGGGGTTTCGCCGGTAGGCGGTCGCATTGACCTCTTGCAGAAAACCGATCGCTTCGAGGTTCTCGCGCCCCCCGTACTGGTTGGGCAGCCAATCCGTGCGGGAATAGTCCAGGTAGAGCATGCTCGCCACAGCATCCACGCGCAGCCCGTCGATGTGGAACTCCTCGAGCCAGTACAGGGCGTTGGCGACGAGGAAGTTACGGACCTGCGAATCGCCGAAGTTGAACACGAGCGTGCCCCAGTCCAATTGCTCGCCCCGGCGCGGGTCGGCGTGCTCGTAGAGCGGCTCGCCGTCGAACCTGGCTAGCGCCCACTCGTCTTTCGGGAAGTGCCCGGGAACCCAATCCATGATCACGCCCAGCCCGGCACCGTGCAGCCGGTCGATGAGGTACTTCAGGTCGTCGGGATGCCCGAATCTTGCAGTCGGCGCGTAATACCCGGTCACCTGGTAGCCCCATGAGCCGCCAAACGGATGCTCCGCGAGCGGCAAGAACTCGACGTGCGTGAACCCGAGCCCGGTGACGTACTCGATGAGTTCGTCGGCGAGTTCCCGGTAGCCGAGTCCTGGACGCCATGAGCCGATGTGTACTTCGTAGATGCTCATCGGGCGGTTGTGCGGGTCTTGCGTGGCGCGGCGCTCCAGCCATTGGGCATCCGACCATTCGAATGACGAGACCCCCACTTTCGAAGCGTTCGCAGGCGGTACCTCGGTGTAGCGCGCCATCGGGTCCGCGCGCTTGACCCATTCGCCGCCGGGCGTGAGGATCTCGTATTTGTAGATCGTGCCGGGCTCCACGTCGGGAACGAAGAGTTCCCAGATGCCTTTCTCGTCGAGCCGGCGCATGGCGTGCAGAATGCCGTTCCAGTCGTTGAAGTCGCCGACCACGCGCACCGCGCGAGCGTGCGGGGCCCAGACCGCGAACGCGGTGCCCGCGACGCCCTCGTGCGGCCGGTGGTGCGCGCCGAGAACGTGCCAGATCTGCTCGTGCCTGCCCTCGCCCCATAAGTATCGGTCGACATCGCCGACCGTCGGCACGAACCGGTAAGGATCGTCGGCGACCCAGTCCGGACCCTCCTCATATGCCGCTTCGAGCACATAGGCCTGGCCGGAACCCGAATACGTGCCCGACCAGAGCCCATCGGCCACGTGCTCCAATTGCACGCGAGTGCCGTCGTGCAGCACGGCGGTGACCGCTAGCGCGAGCGGCCGCACCGCGCGGATGACGAAACCGCCGTCCGCGGGATGCTGGCCGAGCACCTCGTGCGGGTGCGGGTGACTGCCGGTGACCAGAGCCTGGATGAGTTCTCGGTGCAGCGTCGCGGAAGTCATCGTCTTCCCTTCGGGTACTCGACCCGCAAGATGTGCACCGGCTCGCTGAACGAGTCGAGCCGCACGTAGTTGTCTACGCCCCACATCCAGCGTCGCCCGCTGAGCAGATCGGTGACCTCGTACGTCGACGGGTGGGGCAGCCCGAGGCGTGTCAGGTCGAGATGCACCATGGTCTCGCGCACCGAGTGGGGGTCGGTGTTCACGACGACGATGAGCCCGTCCGGGCGGTCGGGCTTGGCGCCCGAGAACCCTGCCGGCAGGTGCTTCGTGTATACGAGCACGGCCTCGTCGTCGCTCCAGTGCACATCGAGGTTGCGCAATTGGCGCAATGCCGGATGCGCGGCGCGAATTTCGTTGAGCCGCGTCAAGTACGGTGCGAGCGAGTCGCCGCTGGCCTCGGCGGCGGCGAAATCGCGCGGACGGTATTCGTACTTCTCGTTGTCGATGTTCTCCTCGGAACCGGGCCTGGCGACATCCTCGAACAACTCGTACCCCGAGTACACGCCCCACGAGGGCGAGGAGGTGGCGGCGATCGCGGCGCGGATCTTGTACGCGGCACGACCGCCGAACTGCAGATACTCGGTGAGGATGTCCGGCGTGTTCACGAAGAAATTGGGGCGCAACCACGCAGAAGTCTCTTTCGACACCTCGGTCAGGTACTCGGCCAGTTCCGCTTTCGTGTTCCGCCACGTGAAGTACGTGTACGACTGCTGGAAGCCGGCTTGTGCGAGCGATTGCATCATCGCGGGACGGGTGAAGGCCTCGGCGAGGAAGACCACTTCGGGGTGCTCATGCCGCACTTGTTCGAGCAGCCACTCCCAGAACTTCAGCGGCTTGGTGTGCGGATTGTCGACCCGGAAAATCGAGACTCCCGCGTCGATCCAGTGTTTGGTCACGCGTAGCAGCTCGCGGGTGAGGCCCTCCCAATCGTTGTCGAAGTTGAGCGGGTAGATGTCCTGATACTTCTTTGGCGGGTTCTCGGCATAGCGGATCGAGCCGTCGGGCAGCCGGGTGAACCACTCCGGATGCTCCTTCACCCAAGGATGATCGGGCGAACACTGGAAGGCGAGGTCGAGGGCGACCTCGAGGCCGTGCGCGGCGGCTTGCTGCAGAAAGTAGGCGAAGTCCTGCTCGGTGCCGAGATCCGGGTGGATCGCGTCGTGGCCGCCCGCTTCCGAGCCGATCGCCCATGGCGAGCCCGGGTCGTGCGGGCCGGCCTGCAACGTGTTGTTCGGGCCTTTCCGGAAGCTGTGCCCTATGGGATGGATCGGCGGCAGGTAGACGACATCGAACCCCATCGCCCGGATCTGGGGCAGGCGCGCAGCCGCCGTTCGGAACGTGCCACTGGCCCAGCTCCCGTTCTTGCGCCGCTTCGCGCCGATCGAGCGCGGGAAGAACTCGTACCAGTTGCCCACCCCAGCGCGTTCGCGTTCGACGCGCAGCGGCAGCGTCTCGGATTCGGTGATAAGGCTCGCGATCGGGTTCGATTCGAGTGCCGAGTTCAGCCGCGGATCGGTTGCGGCCGCGAGCCGATCGCCGGCAGCCAGCGACGCATCCCGCAGAACGCCCAGAGCTTTCTGCACGAGTTTCGAACGCCCCGCGCGCTCGAGCAGTTCGGTGCCGATCTGGAACATGAGCTCCACGTCCTGGCCGGCGGGCACCTTGATCTGGGCGTCGTGCAGCCAGCTCGCCCAATCGTCGCTGTAACCGCGCACATGCCAGTGCCATGTACCGGTCTCGTCCACTAGCGCGTGTGCTTGCCAGCGGTCGGTGCCCTCCGCAACTTGCGCCATCGGGTATTCCCTGGTCACCCCGCCGGGTGTCGTGAGCATGAGCCGGGCGCCGAGCTTGTCGTGGCCTTCCCGGAACACCGTCGCCTCGAACGGCACGACCTCGCCGACGTAGGCCTTGGCCGGCCAGCGATCCTCCGGCTGCCTGGGCGCGAGGTGCCGGATCGGGATCCGGCCGATGCTCGAGCGGTACGTGCGCGCCACAGTTCCGACGCTATCGCGGATGCGGCCGCCGACCCGGCAGGGTCCACGAATCTATCAGGGCCTCGCAGCCGCCCCAACCGGTCGCTCCGCGCCCTGAGTCGACCAGGGGAAAGCTCATTCGCCCCCCATTTTGGGTTGAGCAAATGACTTGTCCTCTGCTCACCGGCCCGCTTTACTTGACAGGCGAGGGCAACCCAATGCCCTCGACAAACCCGAACAGGTCACGCGCGGGCCAACCCGAAGTTCAGTCCGCGAGAGTGATCGACCGTTTGCGAGATTTACCCGCTCGCGTGCGGTTCGCTCGCGCAGGCAGCCTACGGCGGCCCCGCGTTGGCCGAAAAACCCGAAGGGATGGCATACCCATGTCCATTCGCAACAAGACATTCGCCGTGGTGGCCGGCGTCGCGGTGTTCGCCGCGGTTAGCGCCTCCGCGGCCTCGCTCGGCGGAGTCGAGACCTCCGACCTGGGCGCAAACAGCAATTCGGTCAAGGCGCAACTCGCCGACGGCGTCGGAGTGAGCTTCGACACCGAATACGATTCGACCCTTGGCGCATACGTCGTCTCGGCAGTCAACCTAACCGCGCTCGGCGCGGGCAGCATCCCCGCAACCGCGCAGGTGCAGCTCACGCTCAAGGACGTTTCCGGTGACTCGCTCGGCGAACTGACCGGAACCGGCTCGACCCTGTCGGCACCGAGCAACGTGCTTGCTCACGACGTGTACGGCGTCTCGCTCGTGATCAACGGCGGGACCGTCACCGCGGCGGTCGACGCGACTCCGTAGCGTCGAACGACCGGAGCCGACCATGGCAGGGGTGAGTGTCCTGCCGGAGTCAGCCGTGATCGCGTCTGTCTCCGAGCCGGTCAGACACCGCTCGAAGCGGGGCTGGAGTCTCGTAGTCTCCAGCCTCGTCTTCGCGACGGCGATCGTGCTCTTGTGGCCCGCCCAATTCGGCGGGATCACAGGCCTCACGATCGTCGACGGCACGTCCATGGAACCCGGCTACGTGACGGGAGATCTCGTGGTTTCCGTGCGGCAGCCCGACTACCGGGTGGGAGAGATCGTCTCCTACCAGGTTCCCGAAGGGCAGCCAGGCGCGGGCGGGCGGGTCATCCACCGGATCGTAGCCGCGGAAGGCACCGGTTCAGACAAGGTTTTCACCACGAAGGGCGACAACAACCCGAGCATCGATCCGTGGCAGTTCAGCGCGGAGGATGTGCTCGGCAAGGCGCTCTTCCACATACCAACGGTGGGTATCGCTCTAAAGCAGATCTCCCAGCCCATCGTGGTCGGCCTGGTGAGCGGATTGCTGGTCACCCTGCTTCTGTGGCGCCTCGGGACTGCGCCGAAGCGGGGCAAGCACGGTATGTCGGGGGACGACCGTGGCTGAGGATCAGTACGCACTCCGGGCCGGAGGGCGCCGCCCCCGACGGATTAGGGTACGTCGGGCGGCGGCGTCCACAACTTTGCGCATTCTCATCTCCGTCCTCGCGGGGGTGCTCTCGACCGGCGCCGCAGTCTCGGCTTCGGCCGCGACCCTCGGCGGATTACAGACGGCCGACCTCGGTGCTGCCCACGGCGGCGTGCAAGCCCACCCGGACGGCGTCATCGTGAACTGGTCGCCCGCGTTCGAGGGCGTTGCCCCTGTGGTCGGCGGGGTCACGGTGAGCGCCGTGGCGCCGGATTCGTTCGTCGCCGGGGAGCAATTGCGAGTCGCATTCGTGGCTGCGTCGGGCGCTGCCGCGTGTGAAGTCGCGGCGACGGTTGCGACGGCGGCCCCATCCCTCCAGCTCAGCCGGGCAGAAATCGAATCTGCTTGCGGCGGCTCGATGCCGTTTTCGGCCCTGGATCGCATCGCCGTGGCGTTCGGGAGCTGATCATGCTGCGGCGCAACCTGCTCGGCTCCGGTATCGCGGCACTCGTCGCGTTCGGCGTTGTGGGTGCCTCCGCGGCCGGCCTCGGTCCCGTCTCCGGCGGCATCTTCGCCGCCACCGGCCCCGTGACCTACACGCAAGCCGAACGTTCGGTCGCCGACGTCGAGTTGATCACTAGCGGTCAGCCGCCGGTCGTCGAGTCGGCGACCGTTACCATCCAGGGCTCGAACTTGGCGGATCTGCCCGGGCAGGACGTGACCCTCGTGCTGTTCGACGCTGAAGGCGACCAAGCAGTGACAGTGACCGAGACCATCGTCTCGGGTGACAACCTCTCCATCGACGGCACGACCGCATCCGTCTGGGTCGACGTGTCCGGAGCCCCGGCGCGTGCGGAACTCACCGCATGGGCGGTGTTCGTCGCGGGCGCGCAAGTGCTCGGCCCCACCGTCGACTCGCAAGCTCGCGTGGTCACGATCGGCGACGGAGAGTTCGAGGCGCTGCCGACGACATGGGAAGAGCAAGTGGTCGAAGACCCGGACCCGGGAACCGAGATCGTCACCGTCGAACCGGACCCTGGTCACACCAGTTCCCAGCAATCGTGCTTGTTCGTGACCGTTCGAGGTATCGATTCCACGCCCAGGCCCTGGTCCTTCACCGTGGACTACAGCGCAGGTCCGTTCTTCGGCAACCGACCGACACAGATCCAGAAGGGCGTGATCGCCAGCGAAAACGGCACCTTGTTGCGCATCGTGGGTACTTCGACCGGCAGCCCTCATTGGAGCGAGTGGAACAATAACGCCCTGCTGACCGATCAGCTGAGCGTGACGGTCAACATCTGCGATTACCAGATGACCCTGCCGCCCGCGCCCGAGGCCTACACCGTGTCGGCGGTCACCAACGGCGCCTGGACCACGCAACGAGCGTGCCGCAGCGTCACCGTCACGGGCAACGGCAGCTATCCGTTCTACTTCGGCTACGAAGTCACGATCGACATGGCTCCGGCGTTCCAGCACTTGCAGCAGTTCAAGCCCAGCGGCCCCGACGCGTTCGAATACCAGCCCGACATCCTCACTCCGTCGTTCTCGCGTTCGGTCACCCAGTACGCCCTGCGGAACCAGCCGTGGTCGGCGCTCGAAGGCACCGAATCGCGCGTCCTCACCTTGTGCGCGATCAACTATTGACGGCCGCTCGCCGACTCCTGTTGCGCCCCTGTGAGAGCTGGCCGCATCGCGGGGGGTCTGGCTTAGGCTGACTTGGGTGAAGGCGATCAGGAGGTTCACCGTTCGCGCTGTCTTGCCCTCGCGCCTCGATCCTCTCGACGAGCTCGCCACCAACCTGCGCTGGTCGTGGCATGAGCCGACAGTGCAGTTGTTCCGCGCCATTGATCCGGAGCTGTGGGAGTCGACCGGGCACGACCCGGTAGGCGTGCTCGGCGAAGTAGCATCGGAGCGGCTCGAGGAACTCGCGGACGACGCCGGCTTCGTCGAGCGGGCCGCCGCCCTGCTCGACGACTTGCACGACTACCTTTCCGCTCCGCGCTGGTATCAGTCGCTCGACGACTCGGCGGATGCGATCGCCTACTTCTCGCCCGAGTTCGGCATTGCATCCGCTTTGCCCCAGTACTCGGGAGGGCTCGGCATTCTCGCGGGAGATCACTTGAAGTGCGCCTCGGATCTGGGCGTGCCGATAGTCGGCGTCGGATTGTTCTACCGTTCCGGCTACTTCCGCCAGGGCATCGACCGGGACGGCTGGCAGCAAGAGAGCTATCCCGTGCTCGACCCCGATGGCATGCCGCTGACCATCCTGCGGCATCCGGACGGCTCCGCAGCCCAGATCTCGATCGCACTGCCTGAAGACCGGGTGCTGCATGCGCGCATCTGGCAAGCGCACGTGGGCCGCGTGCCCCTGCTGCTGCTGGACACCGACACCCCGAACAACCGCGACGAACTGCGCAGCGTGACCGACCGGTTGTACGGCGGCGGCGGGGAGCACCGCCTGCTGCAAGAGATTCTGCTCGGCATCGGGGGAGTGCGCGCACTTCGCACCTTCGCCGAGCTCACCGGGCATCCCGCTCCCGAGGTCTTTCACACGAACGAAGG
>CAYRUW010000038.1:0-10253 GCA_964427465.1 uncultured Diaminobutyricimonas sp. | reverse complement strand
CTGCCCGCGGGTCGAGTAGCGCGAAGCGCGTATCGAGACCCGGCGGGTCGAGTAGCGCGAAGCGCGTATCGAGACCCGGCGGGTCGAGTAGCCGCGCAACGCGCGGCGTATCGAGACCTCAGCCCCGCGCGAGCACCTCGACGCTCGGCAGGCCGAACCAGCCGTCGTCGGCCGCCGCCCACTCCAGCCAAGCTGCGTGGATGCGTTCCAGCGTCGCCCGGTCGCAATACCCGCCTTCGATCGCATCGTGGGCGAATTGCGAGTTGAGCACCCGGTCCGCCCACGATGAGCCCCACCACTCCCGCTCCTCTTCAGAGGCGAACGACCACATTGAGGCACTCACAGTGATGTCGGTGAAGCCTGCCGCCATTGCCCATGCCTTCAAGTGGCGTCCCGCATCCGGCTCTCCGCCGTTGCCGCGGTGCACCCGTCGGTACAGGTCGAGCCACTCGGCCAGCGGCTCGATGTGCGGGAACCAGAACACTCCCGCGAAGTCGACCTCGCGAACCGCGACGAGCCCCGAGTCCCGTCGCACCCGGCGCATCTCGGCGAGCGCTGCCACGGGGTCGCCTAGATGGTGCAGGATCTGGTGCGCGTGCACCACATCGAAACTTGCGTCCGGATGCGCGAGCGCGTACGCGTCGCCTGTCTCGAATTCGACATTGGTCAGCCCCCGCTCGGCGGCCAGCGAGCGCGCCATGCCAATGACTTCCGCAGACGCGTCCATACCTACGACTCGAGCGGGCGCGACGCGCTTTGCGATGTCCACCGTGATGGTTCCCGGTCCGCAACCCACATCGAGCACGCTCGTTCCCGGCTGGAACTGATCGGCGACATAGGCCACCGAGTTCTCGACCGTGCGCCAGCTATGCGAGCGGAGCACGCTCTCGTGGTGCCCGTGGGTGTAGCGTTCGCGGCTCATATCTACACGCTAAAGCAGCGCGAGACGCGACGATCCCGTATGACGTGCTAGCCGGGCCCTGGCCCTTACTCGAACACGGCCTCAAGCCGCGGCCACGCCTTCGCCCGCACGAACACGGGAACCACCTCGAGCGGAACGGCACGTTCGACCACTTGCTGCCCGGCCACGGGTTCTCCGCTGAATGCGTCGACCCAATCGCCCTCGGGCAGGAAGACGCTCCAATCCCTGGCGCCTTCGTGGACCACGGGGGCGACAAGCACGTCCGGGCCGAGCATCCACTGGAGCGGATGTTGCCACGCCCGTTCGTCGTCGGTGACGAAGAACATCGGTCGCATGAGCGGCAGCCCCGATGCGATCGATGCCGCGGCGTGCTCGGCCAGGTACGGCACCAGGCGCTCCCGCAATTTCACGAACCGGCGGAACAGCTCGATGACTCCTTCGTCGCCCGTATGCTCGGCGATGTTCCACGGTGTGCGATCGCGCGAGGGCTTTCGGTGGTGGTTGAATTCCGAGTGGTACTGCATGATCGGAACGAACGCGGCGGCGGCCGCCGATCTCAAGTACAACTCGGACTCCGGAAGCTCGCCCGAGAAGCCGGCCAGGTCCCAGCCCCAGTAGAGGACGCCGCACGCCGCGGCGTTGAGCCCGGCGAACATGGACCAGCGGAACGCATCCCAGGTCGAGTTCTCGTCTCCCGCCCAGAACGCTCCGTGCGCTTGGCTTCCGGTGAATCCGGCGCGACTGAACGTCACCGGCGCTTTGCCTGCCGACCGCAACAGGTCGCCGTACGCTTTCGCGTAGTACGTCGGATAGGTGTTGTTCGCTTCCGCGCCATCCCGGCCATCCAGGTATCGCAGATCACGACCCCACGCGTGCTCGCCCCCGTCGGTCTTGAAACCGTCGATGCCCATTTCCGTCACGAGGTAGCGGCGCTTCTCGGTCCACCACTTGGCCGCCCGCTCGTCGGTGAGGTCGGGCATGAGGCCGAGCGGAAACCACCAGCCCCGGTTCCGGTAGGGCCGTAGCGACCCGTTCGGCGCTGGCTCGCGGATGAGCACGTTCTCGCGCACTGCCGCTTCGGCATCGGCCTTGGCTTGGCCCGTGGGATGCGGTCGCATCTTGATCAGCGGGATCTGCCACAGCACCACTTTGACGTCTCGATCGTGCAATTCATCGATCATGCCTTTGGGGTCCGGCCATGCCCCATCCGCGGGGAACTCGAAATCGCTCAGGCGCATCGGCGCGCCATCATCGCGCACGCGATACTCGGCGTCGCGCCAGATCGTGAAGGTGCGCTCGTCGCTCCAGGCCTCGATCACGATCGCGCCAATCGGGATGTCGTGGTCACGATGCGCGTCCGCCTGGCGCATGACCTCCGCTTGCGTGTTCCACTCGTTGCCACTGGCCCACAACCGGAACACCCACGCCGGGAGTTCGGTCGGTCGGCCGACCTCGCCGAGAAAAGCGTCGAGCACCCGCTGCGGGCTTCCCCGGTAGTATGCGATCGGCACCCGCCCGTCCGGGCCGACCTCCGCTTCGACGACGAGCCGGTCTGGATCGCTCTCGCCGACATCGAACCAGACCCGCCGGCTGGTGCGAACGTGGAAGCCCCAGCCCTCGCCGCCTACGACATGCGCGAACGGCATCGAAAGATAGGTCTTGCGTTCCCGGCCCTGATCCTTGTACTGCTCGAAAACCACCGAGTCGAGCGAAGTGCCTCGCTGGTCGAGGCGATCGAAACGCTCGCCGAACCCGGCCACACGCTCGCCGGGCTGCAACGGCAACGCGAAGCGAACCCTTCGCGGCGTGCTCCCATCGGTCAGCAGTTCGACCGTGCCGGCTATCGCACGCTGCCCACCGTGCTCGACCACGGCATCCGGCGATTGCCGCCACGCCGACACTGTGAACTCGAACCAGCGCGTGGAACTGCTCTCGCTCGTGAACCGGTAGCGGCAGCGGGTGCCTTCGGGCAAGCCGTCGAGCCGGCCGTGCCAGCCGCTTGCATTGCGGGCCAGCCGCGCTTGCGCCGACGCCAAGTGGCCACCGTCCACGTTTCCGCTCGAAGTCCTAGACGTGCGCTGCAGCGGCACTCGACGCAGCTCGCCGCCGTCGAGCGCGTATTCGAGAGCGACGCCGGTGACCGATGCCGAAGCACGAACACCCAGGGTCACCGGCTCGTCGGCCACCGGG
Source organism: uncultured Diaminobutyricimonas sp. (assembly GCA_964427465.1). Lineage (GTDB taxonomy): Bacteria > Actinomycetota > Actinomycetes > Actinomycetales > Microbacteriaceae > Diaminobutyricimonas. The sequence continues at coordinate 7,141 of CAYRUW010000038.1, read as the reverse complement.
TCCACCGGCTGACGCTGATCGATGTCGAAAGCGTATGGGTGTCCGGAGCCGAAAGGGTTGTGCCGGATCACTTCGCCACCTCCGGCCCGTGGAGCACTACCGCGAGCCGCATGAACATCGCATACGACCACAACAGCGGATCCGCAGAGGGGCCCCAGCGCTCGACCCATTCCTCGCGCCGTTCCGGATGCAGCAAGTGGTCTTCGACTTGCTCGGGCATCGTGCGGCTCGAGCGAACGGTTCCGAGCGCCCACTCGCCGAGCTCGCGCGCACGCACCGTGTTGCCGCCGGCGGCGTGAGCGAGCCCGAGTATGCATGACAGCAAGGGCCACTGGCCGCCGCCGTAGTAGGTGTCGCCTAGATAGCGGTGCACGCCGTCGTTCACGGTCAGGTCGGTCTCGATCGCCTCAAGAGTAGCGATCGCGATCGGGTCGGCCGGATCGATGACGCCGAGCGGAGCGACGAGAGCCGCGAGACTCGCGTCCACGGCTTGGGAGCCGATCCACTTGTTGAGTCGTCCACCGACGGCGCCATCGGTGCGGATGATTTCGAGCACAGATCGCGCGGCGCTTGCCAGCACATCGCGACGTGCGGAATCCAGCACTGCCGCCTCGGACGCCGCGCGCAGGCCCGCAGCGATGCAACCGAGCGTCGAGACGTGCACGTGGCCGACATGCTCCTCCCACCAGTCGAAGCAGGGCCTGCGCCAGGAGACCAGCAGGTACTCGGCCGTGAGATCGATCGCGTACGCCCACCTCTGCAGATCGATGCCGTGACGCTCGGCGTGTTCGGCGACCGCCCACAGCCACGTGCCGTATCCGTCGAGCTGGAAGTCCCACCAGTCGGCATCCCCGAGACCGCCCTCGAGCGTGAATCGGGTCGGCAGCATCCGGTCGGACGGCACCATCCGGCCTTCCCGGGTGGCCGCGGCGATCGACCGGATCTGGGCCTCGTGCGAAACGATCACACGCGCGCACCAATCGAAGAATCTCGAGGCCGAGTCCGCCTCGCCGACCACAGACATGGCATCGGCGATGAACGCTCCGTCGCGCAACCACGAGAAGCCGCGGTAGGCAGAGAAGTCGGGGCTTGCCGGATACGCACCGGACGGATGCTGGAGATCGAGGATGAGCCGGCGGCCCTGGTCGACGATCGCTCCGACCCCGGTGGGATCGGTTGCGGATGCGACGGAGGTCATGGTGCTTGTCTGCTTTCTGGTGGTGCTCGAGGTGATCGGATCGACCGGTTAAGCGAGCCGGGCCCCGGTGCCCCAGGGCCCGGCTCTTGGTCGGCGGCTAGCCTCCGATCACTGCATTGATCCGCTCTTCGGCGCTCGCCAGCGCATCCTCGACCGACTTGCGGCCGGCCTGCGCCTCGACGAGTTCCTCGGTCATGATGTCTTGCATCTCAGCCTGTCCGCTCGGCACCACGGGAAGTAGCGCGATGCCGTCGAGCGAGTCGAACACGGCCTGACGGTTCGCGGGGTTGTCCTGGTCGAGGTAGCTTGCGAGCTTCGCCTCGTCGGCGATCGGCGGCAGCTCCCAGCCCGACTGCAGTCGGATGTCGACCATCGTCTCCGAGGAGGTGAGGAACTCAGCCCACTTCGTGGCCGCCTCGACATGCTCGGTGTTCGCGCTGACCGCTACTGCGTTCGAGAACACGGCGCTCGCTTGCGTCGCGTTGCCCGGCTCGACAGAGATGTCCCACTCGAACGGGACATCCGCCACTTGGCCGAACACCCAGATTCCCGTGTGCATCATGGCGAGCTTGCCGTCGCGGAACAGGTTGGTGTCGAAGTCGGGAGTGCCCTGTCCTTGTTCGACCGTCGGCATCACAGTGCCGCTCTTCTCGACCAGCCATTCGGCTGCTTCGATGCCCTCCGGGGTGTTGAACGCCGCCGCGGTCGCGTCGTCGTTCAAGAACTGACCGCCGTTCTGCGCGAGCACCTTGTAGAACTCGTGGAAGCTCACCGGCTGGTGATCGCCCCACACGCCTGCGGCCTCGTCGGTGAGGGCCTGGGCCGCCTGCATCTCGTCATCCCAAGTCCAGTCGGCGCTCGGGTAGTCCAGTCCCGCTGCGTCGAACAATTCCTTGTTGTAGTAGAGCACGACCGTCGAGAACGAACTCGGCAGCGCCATCAGGGTTCCGTCGACCGAATACGCTTCGATGAGCGACTCGCGATAGGCCCCCGCATCGGCCACCTCCAGCGGTGCGAGCACGCCGTTGGCTGCGAATTGCGGGAAGAAATCGTAGTTCGTGTCGAAGACGTCGGCGGCCGTGCCGGCGGCGAGATCGGTCTGCAACGCGGTGAAGTACTCCGCGTAGGGCAGCGTGGTCACTTCGACGGTGATGTTCGGGTTCTCCTCCTCGAACGCCGCCACGATCGCGGCGAGGTTCTCTTCGTTGCCGTCGTTCGAGATGAAGTTCGAATAGGTGATCGTGACCGGGCCTTCGCTCTCTCCGGCGCCGGCCGAGCAGCCGGCGAGGGCAAGAGCGGCGATGCCGGCGGCAGCGCCGGTCGCCATGATCTTGCGGTGCATGTGTCGCATCTCCTTCGTTAGGTGTGCAGGTTTACGGTGTGGGTCTGGGCCGGGTCATTTGATCCCGGAGCTTGCGACGCCCTGAATGACGTACTTCTGAGCGAAGATGTAGAGCGCGAGCATTGGCAGTACGCTCACGACGGAGCCCGCCATGACGACGTCCCACTCGGTCGTGTACTGACCTTGCAAGGCAGCGAGCGCGACGGGCAGCGTCTGCAGGTTGGGGTCGCGCAGCACGATGAGCGGCCAGAGGAAGCTGTTCCAGCTGCTCATGAACACGAACACGGTCAGGGTGGCGATCGCGGGGCGTATGTTCGGGATGACGATGCGCCACCAGATGCGGAAGTGCCCGGCCCCGTCGATCGTCGCCGCTTCGTCGAGTTCGCGCGGCACCTGATTCATCGCCTGGCGGAGCAGGAAGATGCCGAAGGCGCTCGCGAATGTGGGCAGCAGGGCACCGAGGTAGGTGTTCATCAGCCCGAACGCACGCACCTCTACGAACAACGGCACGATGAGCACTTGCAGCGGGATCATCATCGTCGCCAGGTAGACGGCGAATACGACGCTGCGGCCGCGGAACGGCAGCCGGCTGAACGCATACGCGGCGGTCGCGCTCGTGAACAACTGCACGAGTGTGGTCGCCACAGCAAGCATGGAGCTGTTGAGCACGACCCGCGCGAACGGCCGCTCGGTGAACAGCTGCTCATACGCGCCGAGCGAAGGCTCGGAAGGCACGAGTGCGGGTGTCACCGAGAGTCCGGCACCTTCGGTGATCGACGTGACGATCGTCCAGAAGAACGGGAAGAACATCGCGACGGCACCGAGGACGAGCACCACATGCAGCAGCACTCGCTTCAAACTCCAGGTTCGCTCAGCCATAGTTCACCCACCGCCGCTGACCGACGATCTGGATGAGCGTGACCGCGAGGATCACGACGAAGAGAATCCAGCTGAGCGCGGACGCCTCACCGGCGGCTCCGTAGCGGAAGGTCAGGTCGTAGACCTGTTGCACGACGACTTGCGTGGCACGCCCGGGTCCCCCACCGGTCATCGCGTAGACCTGGTCGAAAACCTGGAACCCGTTGATGAGCGAGATCACGACGACGAAGAATGTGCTCGGACTCAACAGGGGAAGGGTCACGCTCGTCAGACGGCGCCAGGCGCCTGCTCCGTCGACCTTGGCCGCGTCGTAGAGCTCCGGATCGATCGACTGCAGCCCGGCAAGCAGGATCACCATGACGAAGCCGAGATCCTTCCAGGCCGAAGCGAGAATGATCGAGGGCATCGCCCACGCGGGATCGGTCCACCATCCGGGACCGTCGATGCCGAACCAGCCCAGCGCCACGTTCACGACACCGGTCGAGGGGTTCAGCAACCAGCGCCAGACGAGCGCGACCACGATCCAGCTGGTCACGACCGGCAAGAAGTAGACGCCGCGTAGCAGTGAGCGACCTTTGAGCCGCAGGTTCAGGGCAAGCGCGAGACCGAGCCCGCCAGCATATACCAGTGGCAGATAGCCCACGATGTAGTACAGGGTGTGCAAGAACACGTCGCCCGTGGCAGGGTCTGACAGCAGCTTGGCGTAATTGCCCAACCCCACCCATTCCATGGGTGCGAGCAGGTTCCATTCATGCAGGCTCACCCAAGCGGCGGCGAGCATGGGGCCGAGCACGAACAAGGCGAGCGGCGCAGCGCTCGGCAGCAGGAACGCCGCGACAGTCAGCGCATAGCGGAGCCGGCGCTCGCCAGCCGTGCGGGCGCTGCGTTCGAGGGCCGGCCGTCTGGCCAGGGCGACCGGCGGCGCATCCGAGGTCACGAGGTTCGCACCGCCACGGTCGACTGGGCGACGAAGCGTTCGCGGACGAGTCTGCCCTGCTCCCCCGCGACGCCTTCTGCGTCGAACGGGGTCGCGAGCACGATGGCTGCGGCGCCCTGCGCCCAGCTCTCGTCCTGCCAGGTCTCGACCGCGACTCCGACTCCGCGCTTTGCTGGCATGAGCGAACCGCGGAATGCGGGCTCGAAGCCCTTTGCCCAGTGGGACCACGCAGCGGTGCCCTCACCGAGCACGATCACGATCTCCGGGTCGAGCAGATGCACGGCGCCGGCCAGTGCACGGCCGACCATGCTGCCGGCGTCTTCGAACACCCGGAGGGCGGATCCGTCTCCGCGGTCGGCGGCGCGTTGCAGTTCCGGCATGCCTGCCGAAGCGGGGATAGCGCCGTCGGTGCGAGCTTTCGCCACGAGCGCGTGCTCGGCCAGGAATGCCTCGAGGCAACCGGTGTTGCCGCAACTGCAGACGGGGCCCGTCTGCGCGATCGGGGTGTGTCCGATCTCCCCTGCGGCACCCGTGGTGCCGCGAAGTACGACCCCGTCGACCACGATGGCGGCTCCCACACCAGTGCCGATCGTGACGACGAGGAAGCTGTCGTGCGCGTTGCCGATTCCGTAAAGCCGCTCGGCCATCGCAAGCGCATTCACGTTGTTCTCGACGAGCACCGGCAGGCCGAGCTCTCGCCGCAGGGTCTCCCCGAGCGGCACTCGATTCCAGCCGAGCTGCACCGAGTCGACGATGCCACTGCCTTGCCTGTCCACCGAGCCCGGAACACCGACCCCCATCCCGAGGATGGGCGTTGTGGAATCCGATTCGATGAACCGGCGGGATTGCGCACCGAGTTGCGCGAGCACCGTCGAAGCGGATGCGTCGAAGGGTTCGATGGCCGAGCGCACGAGGCGCCCGTCGATGCCGACCTCGACGAAGGCGACATGGTCGGCGGCGACTTTCACGCCGATCGCACGCGCTGCGCTCGAAGCCAGTCCGAGCATCCTTGCGGGCCGTCCGCCTTGCGACGGCGAATGCTCGAGTTCGACGACGAGACCGTCGAGGATCAGTTCTTTGGTCAGTTGGGTCATCAACGCGGGCGAGACGTCGAGCATGCGCGCGAGTTCGGCACGGGATGCGGGGCCATTCGCGCCGAGGTGTGCGAGCACCGCAGTGCGGTTGACATCCGCTTTGACGTACGACCGGCCGTGCATCTTCGCCCCTTTGTTTATGGGTAAATAAAGAGTAGAACTATTAGCCAGGTATGTCAACGCACTTGTCCCATGGGAGACGACCATGACCGCCCGAAGCCGATTCCACGACTTCACCGCCGCGCTCACAGCCCGCGCGATCGCCGATACCCGCATCGTGGGTGTCGTCGCCATGGGCTCGACCGCCCACACCTCACGGGTCGATGAGTGGTCAGATCATGATGTGGCGATCGTCGTCACACAGGGCACCGAAGCCGAAGTGCGGGAGAGGCCCGACTGGCTTCCCGACCCCGGCGAACTCGAACTGTACGTGCTCGAGCACCACGGCGGCGGCAAGGCGATGTACCGTGACGGGCACATCGTCGAGTTCGGCGTAACGACCGTCGATGGACTGCTCGGCTGGCATGCCAACTCATATCGAGTGCTCTACGGTGACGCAGAACTGAACCGGGCGATGGCGCAAGTAGCGGCAAAACCGCACCCGCAAGCACCGCTCGAAGCGCTGCGAGAAACCCAGCTCGCCCTGATCCAATTGCTCATCGGAACCGGGCGAGCACGTCGAGGCGAAGTGCTCAGCGCCAATGCGCTCGTACGGCTGGATGCGGTCGAGCACATTCTCCGCGCCGTAGCGCTGCGGCGGCCGACGCCTGCGACCGACGTATTGGACCCCCTTGATCCGACCAGGCGGATCGAGTTGGCCTACCCGCAACTCTGCGCCGAGATCGCCCGTGCGCTCGAATTGCAAGTGGCCGAATGCACGCGCCGGCTGCTCGACATCGCAGAACGCGCGCTCGCCCCTGGCTGGCAAGAGTTCCCGCATTCGGCGGCAGAGGCGGTCCGGCGGCGATTGGACTGGCCGCGGCCCGACGGCGATACTCGCTAGGCGGACTTCTCCTGGCGGCGAGGCTTGTGCGGCACGATCGTCGGCGCTGCGTTCTCGAGCACCGCCTCGCGAGTGACCACTACCCGGGCGACCTCATCGCTCGAAGGCACCTCGAACATGATCGGACCCAGCACCTCTTCGAGGATAGCGCGCAATCCGCGCGCCCCGGTCTGCCGCAACACAGCGAGGTCGGCGATCGCTTCGAGCGCGCCGCGTTCGAACTCCAGCTCGACGTCGTCTATCTCGAACATGCGCTGATACTGGCGCACCAACGCGTTCTTCGGAACGGTGAGGATTTCCATGAGCGCTTCGCGGTCGAGCGGGGTGACCGTCGTGACGACGGGGAGCCGGCCGATGAACTCAGGGATCAGACCGAACTTGTGCAGGTCTTCCGGCAGCACTTCGCTGAACAAGTTGATGTTGTCGCCCTTGCTGTGCAGCGGGGCACCGAAGCCGATGCCACGCTTGCCCGCGCGAGACGAGATGATGTCTTCGAGTCCTGCGAACGCGCCCGCGACGATGAAGAGCACGTTCGTCGTGTCGATCTGGATGAACTCCTGGTGCGGATGCTTGCGGCCGCCTTGGGGCGGCACCGATGCGACCGTGCCTTCGAGGATCTTGAGCAGCGCCTGTTGCACGCCCTCGCCCGAGACGTCGCGCGTGATCGACGGGTTCTCGGCCTTACGCG
>CAYRUW010000037.1:0-10293 GCA_964427465.1 uncultured Diaminobutyricimonas sp. | reverse complement strand
CGATACCGAGATCGACGTGCACCACACGGTGGAGGACACCGGGATCGTGCTCGGCAAGGCGATCGCCCAGGCGCTCGGCGACAAGAAGGGCATCGCAAGGTTCGGCGACGCCCTCGTGCCGCTCGATGAGGCGCTCGCCAGAGCGGTCGTCGACGTCTCGGGCCGGCCATACCTCGTGCACTCGGGCGAGCCCGACGGCTTCGCCTTGCACTTGATCGGCGGGCACTTCACGGGCTCGATGGTGCGGCACGTCTTCGAGGCGATCGCGTTCAATGCGGGCCTGACCGTGCACGTCGAAGTGCTCGCCGGGCGCGACCCGCACCACATCGCGGAAGCCCAGTTCAAAGCGTTCGCGCGAGCGTTCCGCCGGGCGGTCGAGTTCGACGAGCGAGTGAGCGGCATCCCCTCGACCAAGGGGGCTCTGTAGCGGTGTCCGGCCGATCGGTCGTCGTGCTCGACTACGGCACCGGCAATGTGCACTCGGCGGTCAAGGCGCTGGAGGCTGCCGGCGCGCGCGTCGAACTCACCGCCGACCGGGCACGCGCACTCGAGGCCGACGGCCTCGTCGTGCCCGGGGTCGGCGCGTTCCACGCCGTGATGACCGCGCTTCGCCAGGTGCGCGGCGACGAGCTCATCGAACGCAGACTCGCCGGCGGCCGTGCCGTGCTGGGCATTTGCGTGGGCATGCAAGTGCTGTTCGAGCGCGGAATCGAGCGCGGTTTCGAAACCGAGGGGCTTGGCCAGTGGCCGGGCGAGGTGACCAGGCTCGAAGCGGATGTGCTTCCGCACATCGGCTGGAACACGATCGACTCGCCCGCCGATTCGGTGCTGTTCTCGGGGATTGCCAACGAACGCTTCTACTTCGTGCACTCGTTCGCGGCGAGCCAGTGGGGGCTGAACGCTTCCGGTCCTTTCGCCGAGCCGAAGCTCAGCTGGACGGAGCACGGCACCAGGTTCCTCTCCGCGGCCGAGAACGGACCGCTCTCGGCGACCCAGTTCCACCCCGAGAAGTCGGGACCTGCGGGCATCCGGCTGCTCGCCAACTGGGTCGAGTCACTGTAATCGCGGGCCGGCCGGGGCGATGACGCCTCGGTCCGATCGCCGCCACGCCGAGGGCGAATTGCGCAGCGGCCACAAAGGGCTAGTATCTGATTCTTGTGCGACCCGGCCGTGGGTCGCCCGAGAGGCTTTCCCGGTAATGAGCGAGTTCAGCACGACCCCGATCCTCACCCTCCTTCCGGCGGTTGACATCGCAGGCGGAAAAGCGGTGCGATTGACCCAAGGCGAGGCCGGCAGCGAGACGAACTACGGCGACCCGGTCGAGGCCGCCGCTGAGTGGATCGCCCAGGGCGCCGACTGGATCCACCTGGTGGACCTCGATGCCGCGTTCGGCCGCGGCAGCAACCGGGGCGCGATCAAGAAAGTGATCAAGAACGCGCGCGGAGTGAACATAGAGCTCTCCGGGGGCATCCGCGACGACGCCTCCCTCGAGGCGGCGCTCGCAACGGGGGCCAAGCGGATCAACCTCGGCACTGCCGCGCTCGAGAACCCGGAATGGGCAGCGCACGTGATCGCCGAGTACGGCGAGCAGATCGCCGTGGGCTTGGACGTTCGCGGCGAGACCCTCGCTGCGCGGGGCTGGACGCGCGACGGCGGGGACCTGTGGACGGTGCTCGGACGGCTGGAGGCGGCCGGTTGCGCCCGATATGTCGTGACCGATGTGACCAAGGACGGCACCTTGCGCGGTCCGAATCTCGAACTGCTGCGCAGGGTCATGGAGCACACCGAACGGCCCGTGATCGCATCCGGCGGCATCGCGAGCCTGGATGACATCGCCGATTTGCGCGAACTCGTGCCGCTCGGACTCGAGGGCGCCGTGGTCGGCAAGGCCTTGTACTCGGGTGCGTTCACGCTCGCCGCGGCGCTGGATGTCGCCGGCTACTGATGTCCGGCGGCGCGGATAGCGCAGGCGTCCCGTGGGCGGGGCGCAGGTTCGGCGTCAACCCGCACCAAACGGATGACGGCAGCGCGCCCGAAGCGTTCATGGTCGCGATCGAGCGTTTCCGCGCAGGCGAGAGCGGCCCCGCCGAAGTGGTCGACTCGCTGCGGCAATCGCGAGTGCTCGTGCCACTTGTCGCAGAGCTAGGCGAATCGGGTACCAACGAGCGCGGCCAGCAGGTCGACAAGTCGCAAGAGCTCTCGATCGTCACCGTCGAAGGCCCCGACGGACGCGCGGTCATGCCCGTTTTCTCGTCGGTGGCGGCGATGGGACGCTGGAACCCCGCGGCGAGGCCCGTGCCGGCGTCTGTGCTGCGCGTCGCGCTCGCCGCTGCCGGGGAGGGCACCGCGCTCGTGGTGGTAGACGCTACCTCGCCGAGCGAATTCGTGGTGCGGCGCCCGGCGTTGTGGGCGATCGCCCAGGAGCGATCGTGGCAACCGCCGTGGGCCGATGCCGAATTGGCTGCTGAGTTCGAGCGATCGACCGCGCTGGAGCCCGCCGTTACCGGGGTGCGGCTGGCGCCCGGCGACGCCGACGCCCGGCTGGCCGGTCCGGAGCTCGAAGTCGAGCTGAGCCTCATGCAAGGCCTGGATCGGGAGGCGCTCGACGGTTTGCTTGCCCGCCTCTCCGGGCGCTGGGCGCAAAGCGAACTGATCGCCGAACGCGTGGACAGCATGCAAGTGGGCTTGGTGCAAGCGACATGAGACCGACGGCCCGGGCGATCGTGGCGTGCGCGCTCGCCGCCGCGCTGTCGGGGTGCGTACAGAGCGCGCCCGAACCGCAACCGACCTCATCGCTGGCCGAGGGCACCCGGGTGGTGGTTCTGGAGTTCGACGGCCTCGACCGCGAGTACACGGTCGTGAATCCCGCAGCCACGGGAGCCGAACGTTTGCCGGTGCTGATCGCGCTGCACGGAGCCGGTGGCTCGGCAGAGCAGTTCGCCCTCGTCTCGGGCCTCCCCGAGGCGGCGCAAGACCACGGCTTCGTCCTCGTCGTCCCGGACGGCACGGGTGGCGGGGAGGGACGCAGAACCTGGAACGCGGGCGCGTGTTGCGGGCCGGCCGCCGGATCCGTCGACGATGTCGGATTCCTGGCCCGGGTGATCGATGACGTGAAGGCGAGCTTCCCGGTCGATCCGACCCGGATCTACATCGCCGGGTTCTCGAACGGCGGCATGCTCGCGTATCGCGCGGCTTGCGAGCTCGGCGCTGGCATCCGGGGGATCGCGGTCGTGGCCGGCGCGCAGAACGTGGCCGAGTGTCCTGCGCCGGACGAGGTCGCGCTCGTCGCGGTGCACGGTACGGACGATGCGATCGTGCCGTACTCCGGCGGCGAGCGGCGCCTTCGCGGGGCACAAGCGGGCCCGTGGCAGACCGAGTCGTTCGAGAATTCCGTCGGCTTCTGGGTAGAACGCGACGGCTGCGGCGAGCCTGCTGAAATCGAGCGAAGCGGGCCGGTGGAGCACCGGTCGTGGCCGGGCTGTGAGGTCGAGGCGTACGTCGTGCACGGGGGCGGCCACACCTGGTTCGGGGCGTCTGGGTCGCAAGCGCTCGGGCTGGAACCGGCAGGCGGCATTTCCGCGAGCGATGCGATCCTGGACTTCTTCGATCTGAACTGAGGCGAGCCCGGCGTGGGGTTCGGTCCTGAGTGCCCACGGCGAAAGCTCGGCCGGCCGTGCTGTGCGCGGCGAAACTGGGTGTGGCACATGCAGGAGAATGGCTAGCAGGTTTCGCCCTGGTCCGCGGGGGAGCCCCGCTGAACTTGGAGCAGTATTTGAACTCGGCGAAAGACGACGACGAGGCCCTGAGCCGCGCGGGCGAGCACGCCAGGCGGTGGCTCGCCTCGCTCGAAGACCGGCGCGTGCCGCCGTTCGGCACTGCCGACGACGCCCGGGAGCGGCTCGGCCACGAGCTGCCCGAGCACCCTCGGCGGCCATCCGAGGTCATCGACCACCTGGCCGCAGCCGTGGAACCGGGACTCATGGCCAGTTCTTCCGGCCGCTTCTACGGCTGGGTGCGCGGCGGCGCGTTCCCGGTCGCGCTCGCGGCGGATTGGCTGATCGCCGCATGGGACCAGAACGCTTCCATGCGCGATTGGGCACCCGGCGTGGTCGCGGTGGAGGAGGTCGCGGGGGAGTGGATGCTGCAGTTGCTCGGGCTGCCGGCGACCTCATCCGTCGGTTTCGTCACCGGCGGCACGATGGCGAACTTCGCGTGCCTGGCTGCCGGCCGCGAGCGCGTGCTCGATCGGGCGGGCTGGGATGTCACCGCCTCGGGCCTGACCGGTGCACCCCGGGTGCGCGTGCTCGCGGGCGCCGAGCGGCACACTTCGATCGACCTCGCCTTGCGCTATCTCGGGCTCGGTGCACCGCAAGTGGTCGCCGCCGACGACCAGGGCCGGATCGACCCGCATGACCTCCGCCAGCGGCTGGCCGAAGGGGAGGGGCCGGCGATCGTGTGCTTGCAGGCGGGGAACATCCACTCCGGCGCTTTCGATCCGTTCCGGACCGCGATACAGGTTGCGCGCGAGCATGGCGCGTGGGTGCACGTGGACGGCGCGTTCGGGTTGTGGGCGGCCGCATCCGCGTCGCTCGCGCACCTGACCGACGGGCTTCAGCTCGCCGATTCATGGGCCACCGACGCGCACAAGATGCTCAACGTGCCGTATGACTGCGGTGTGGCGATCGTCGCGGATGCCGCCGCTGCCCGAAAGGCCATGTTCGTGCAAGCGGACTACCTGCCGCAGAAGGCGAGCGAGGACCCGTACCACTACGTGCCCGAGATGTCGCGGCGTGCGCGCGGGGTGCCGGTGTGGGCGGCGCTGTCGGCGCTCGGTGCGGAAGGGCTGCGCTCGCTGATCGATCGCCTGGTCGCCTCCGCTCGCGCAATCGCCGAGGGGCTCGAGCGCGTACCCGGTGCGCGAGTGCTCAACGATGTCGTCTATAACCAGGTGTGCGTCGCGTTCGACTCCGACGAGCGCACACTCGAGGTGTTCGAGCGCGTGCTCGCCGAGGGCATCGTCATGCCGTCGCCGAGCGTGTGGCGCGGAAAGGCCGTGATCAGGGTGTCGGTCACCAATTGGCGCACGGGGCCGGATGAGGTGCGGGCGACGGTCGACGCGTTCGCCCGTGCTGTGGGCGCCAAGGCGCCTAGCTGACCGGCCCCGTCCACTTTTCCCCGGGTCCCTTGCCGGGTTCGTCGGGGAACGGCGACGCCTCCCGGAACGCTAGTTGCACGCTGCGCAACCCGTCGCGCAACGAGCGCGCATGCGGGTCGCCGACATCCGGTGCGCTAGCGGTCACGAGTCCCGCGAGCGCGTTGATGAGCTTGCGGGCTTCGTCAAGATCGAGGTGCTCGTCCGGGTTCTCGGTGAGCCCGCACTTGACCGCGGCGGCGCTCAGCAAGTGCACTGCGAGGGTGTTGATGATCTCGACTGCGGGGACCTCGGCGATGTCGCGGATCTCGTCGGAGGGCAGTTCGCTCACGGCTGGCACCTTTGTGGAGTTCGTCGGGATTGATGGGGTATTCTTGTGCGGGCTCCGGGGATCGAACCCCGGTACGAAAGTGGAGATTCTCCCACCCGCGCTTGACCGCCTCACTAAGGTTACCGGGTTGTTGCAACCGGCCGATGGGAATCGGCCAGGCCTGCAAGGGTGCCAGCGCGCCACGGATTTCTTCTCTCTCGTCGCCGTCACGGCATCCGCCGGGCGGGCAGGCCCAGGAAGCTATTAAGGAGAGAACGCATCAGCGAACCCAGGACTAATGACCGTATCCGGGTGCCCGAGGTCCGGCTGGTCGGTCCGAGCGGCGAGCAGGTCGGCGTCGTGAAGATCGAGGTCGCACTCCGGCTCGCACAGGAGGCGGAACTCGACCTGGTCGAGGTCGCCCCGAACTCGCGGCCGCCGGTCGTGAAGATCATGGACTACGGCAAGTTCAAATACGAGGCTGCGCAGAAGGCCAAGGAGGCCCGGCGCAACCAGGCGAACACGATCCTCAAAGAGGTGCGGTTCCGCCTCAAGATCGACAAGCACGACTACGAGACCAAGCGCAAGCGGGCCGAGGGCTTCTTGAAAGCCGGGGACAAGGTGAAGGCGATGATCTTGTTCCGCGGCCGTGAGCAGTCACGGCCGGAGCAGGGCGTGCGCTTGCTGCAGAAGTTCGCGGAAGACGTGCAGGAGTTCGGTTCCGTCGAGTCGACGCCGACTATCGACGGTCGCAACATGGTCATGGTGATCGGCCCGCACAAGAACAAGGCGGATGCGAAGGCCGAGGCAAACGCCCGACGTGCCGAGAACAAGGCGCAGAAAGTAACAGAGGAAGACAATGCCTAAGCAGAAGACGCACTCCGGCGCCAAGAAGCGGTTCAAGGTGACCGGCTCCGGCAAGATCATGCGGCAGCAGTCCGGCATGCGGCACAACTTCGAGCGCAAGCCCTCGACGCTCACTCGCAGGCTGAGCCAGGACCAGGTCGTGGCGCCGCAGGACGCGAAGGTCATCAAGAAGCTGCTCGGCAAGTAGTAGCCGGTACGTCAAGGAAGAGAAGAAATGGCAAGAGTGAAGCGGGCGGTCAACGCCCACAAGAAGCGTCGCGTGGTGCTCGAGCGCGCCGAGGGCTACCGGGGTCAGCGTTCGCGCCTCTACCGCAAGGCGAAGGAGCAGGTCACCCATTCGCTCGTCTACTCGTACCGCGATCGGCGCGCGAAGAAGGGCGAGTTCCGCCGCCTGTGGATCCAGCGCATCAACGCTGCGGCCCGGGCGAACGGCCTGACCTACAACCGGCTCATCCAGGGCTTGAACCTGGCTGGGGTAGAGGTTGACCGGCGCATTCTCGCCGAGCTTGCCGTGAACGAGCCCGCTACTTTCGCTGCCCTGGTCGAGACCGCTCGCGCGGCTCTGCCCGCCGACACCTCCGCCCCCAAGCAGCCCGCTGCATAGTCGACCCCACGGTCTCGATTCGCCGTGCTTCGCGCGCCTACTCGACCCACCCCACCTACCCGCAGGTCGAGTAGCGTCGCAGGCGCCCCACCCGCGGGTCGAGTAGCGCCGTAGGCGCGTATCGAGACCGCCGACCCGCGCACCCACGGTCTCGATACGCCGCGCTTCGCGCGCCTACTCGACCCGTGGGGGTGCGTAGGCTGGATCGCATGATCGACAACCCGCGTTCGCGGCGAGTGCGCGCGGTGGCCAAGCTGGCCAAGAAGGACGCCCGGTCTGAGACCGGGCTCTTTCTGTTGGAGGGCCCGCAGGCCGTGGCCGAGGCGCTCGGCCACCACTGGGAGTGCGTCGTCGAGCTGTACGCGACCCCTGCGGCGATCGAGCGCTACACCGACCTCGCGCAAGCCGCGATCGACGCGCAAGTCGATGTCGAACTCGTGAGCGATCCCGTCATCCACGCGATGGCCGACACGGTCACCCCGCAGGGCATCGTCGCGGTCGCGCGGCAGTTGCCGACTGCGCTCAAGGATGTGGTTCGCGCGCAACCGCGACTTGTCGCGGTGCTCGAGGAGGTGCGAGACCCCGGCAACGCGGGCACTATCATCCGCGCCGCCGACGCCGCCGGCGCCGACGGCGTCGTGCTCACCGGCAGCAGTGTTGACCCCTACAACCCCAAGGTGGTCCGCTCGACCACGGGCTCGCTGTTCCATCTGCCGGTCGTGACCGGAGTGGGACTGGCCGATACGGTCGCACGCTTGCGCGATGCCGGTATGCAAGTGTTCGCAGCGGATGTGCGCGGCGACGATTTGCTCGCCGCCCGTCGCGACGGCGTGCTCGCCGAGCCCACGGCGTGGGTGTTCGGCAATGAGGCGCGCGGGCTCGGCGAGGAGCACCTCGAGCTGGCCGACCGCGTGCTCAAGGTTCCGATCTTCGGTAGCGCCGAGTCGCTGAATCTGGCGACGGCTGCGGCCGTGTGCCTGTATGAGAGCGCCTTCGCCCAGCGCGGCTGACGGAGAGCACTCGTGGCGGAAACCGTACGTACACGGCGACCGATCAAGGTTCTGAATCTGGGTATTAGTTTCGATAGACACAGTTGCGAGACTGAGCGCCGTCATTCAGAAGGCCATTGGCCCAGGTCCATACGACGTATACAGAGATGCAGTAGGTGCCGGGCCCATCGTAGGGAAGTGTTACTCCGAAACCTGGATACGTTCCGGACGGCCTGTTGGTGTAGACGATGGGCTGAGACCCAACCGAGGGGTGGTATGACGTGATTGCGAGGGTTGATGTAGCCCCGTCGCAGGTCGCCCGAGGGTACATGTTGAGTTCACCGTAGGGGCCGATGTCGTACACGACCTTTGGGGTACATGAGGGTGAGGCGGCGTGAGCTGGAGTTGCAACCATGAAGGTTCCGGCGAAGACGAGTGCTCCAACGGCGGAAAGTGAGCGCATTTTCATATGAACGATCCGATCATAGTGGGCACGACGTGCCAGTTGATGTTTTCTCGTAGTGCCATCCGTCTGGGTCCGTCCATGAAACTAGAGTTCGGGCACACAGTTGATTGCTCGCTGTGGCATGGCTCACTGGGTAACCCGTGCATTCCGGGTTGCTCACATAAGCAGTGCACTCTCTGTAAGAGGAGCCGACGTTCCAGTTGTTCACATACAGGACAACGGTGACGCCAATTCGGGTGTAAAGGGGCACGAGGCAACCGGCGCTACCCCTCGCGGTTGCTACCCCACCAGAATCGCTGATGGTGGCAGTTGGAGTGCAGCCGCTAAATGACGCGTGTGATGCCGTCGCGCCTAGGCCGCCAATTGCCATTAGGATCCCCGACACGATCGCCGCAGACCATGAGATCGATCGACGCATTCAGAATCTCCTTTGATTGCTGCTAGCTGGGCAGAGGTTAAGCAACCGAAAGCGAGACGGTCAAACAATTCTCCGGTCTCTGGAACTTTGCTCTTGATCCATTTCCATCGTGCCCGTTCTCTGGTAGAAGGTGCGGTCTATTTCGTTGCTGATTTCGTGATGACGGACGCTCCCGTGCGAAGCGACTCTGCGACGACTGGGTTGGGTTGGTCGAAGCTGTTGACTTGAACTGGCGGAGCCCGCGTTCGGCTGCTACTTGCGGGCCCTTTCCTGAGCGATCCGGTCGTCGCCGAGTTTGCCTTCCAAGGGAGTTTGTCGTACGCGAGTTGTTGGCTCGACTGGCGGGAGCTACCGCTCGGCTGATTCCGGCGCCGCTAAGCTTGGAGTCTGTGTCCGAGCCCACACCCATAAGCGAACAAGCGGTCGCCGCCGCCGTGGACGCGGCGCTCGCCGCGGTCGCCGCCGCGAGCGATACCGCCGCCCTCAAGGCGGCTCGGATCGCGCACACCGGCGAGGCTTCCGAACTCGCGAAGCTGAACGCGCGATTGCGCGACGTGCCGGCGGATCGCAAGGCCGCTCTCGGCAAACTCGTCGGCCAGGCGCGCGGCCGCGTGAACCAGCAGATCGCGGCGCGGGAGGCCGAACTCGCCGAGGCCGAGCAGCGCGAACAGCTTGCCCGGGAGACGGTGGACGTGACCGCGGTTCCGTCGCGCTGGACGCCGGGCGCGCGGCATCCGCTCACCCTGCTCATGGAGCAAATGAGCGACATCTTCGTCGGCATGGGCTGGGAGGTCGCGGAGGGGCCGGAACTCGAGCACGAATGGTTCAACTTCGACGCGCTCAACTTCGACGAAGACCACCCCGCGCGCGCGATGCAGGACACCTTCTTCATCGCCCCTGAGACCGCCTCCCCGGGCACGGGCGAACCGGCCGAAACGCGCGACGGCGCGACCGACGGAACCCGGCATCTCGTGCTGCGCACGCACACCTCGCCCGTGCAGGTGCGCTCGCTGCTCGACCGCGAACTGCCCGTGTACGTCGTCGCGCCCGGACGGGTGTACCGCACCGATGAGCTCGATGCGACGCACACCCCGGTTTTCCACCAGATCGAAGGCATCGCCATTGATCGCGGGCTCACGATGGCGCACTTGCGCGGCACTCTCGAGCACCTGGCGCGCGCCATGTTCGGCGCGCAAGCGCAGATCCGGTTGCGGCCCAACTACTTCCCGTTCACCGAGCCAAGCGCCGAGATGGATGTCTGGCAGCCGAACGCAAAGGGCGGGGCGCGCTGGGTCGAGTGGGGCGGATGCGGCATGGTGAACCCGAACGTGCTGCGGGCCGCAGGCATCGACCCCGGCGAATACCAGGGTTTCGCGTTCGGGATGGGCATCGAGCGCACCCTGCAGTTCCGCAACGACATGAACGACATGCGCGACATGGTCGAGGGCGATGTGCGCTTCTCGCAGCAGTTCGGAATGGAGGTCTGA